>CACZRA010000078.1 GCA_902783395.1 uncultured Lachnospiraceae bacterium | reverse complement strand
CATTCCGCGAGATCACAGCACTGTCCCTATTCGCATTCCGCGAGATCACAGCACTGTCCCTATTCGCATTCCGCGAAATCACAGCACTGCGACTATTATACCAAACCGCCCCGTAAAATCAATGCTTTTTCTAAAGTTCTTTAACAAATCCTTTATCCGTGCTCACAAAGCCCATTTTCCGCATGTATCCCTCATGCCCTTCGGACCTTCCCGAAAAGACTATTCTCCTGATCCCTTCTCCCGGAAGCTGCTTATAAAGAAAGTCTCCTACGGATGAATCCCTGTATGCGGGAGTCGCATAATCAAGCCAGATGTTCATCTCGCCTTCTCCCGTCATATTTCCCAGAAACAAACCGGCAGGAGTAGTCTCATACGTGATAAGATACGCTGTATCACATTGCTTAAGCCCTTCAGGCCTCACATCCGGGAAGAATTTATTGATATCCTCCGCATAATACTCCAATAGATAGGGTATCGCCCCGCTGTCGGTAAATCCCCTGATAAGCCGGTAGTTCCTATCCCTCCGCCCCAGCTTTATGAGCTGATAAATATTAATTATTATGAGACATGCATTCATAAGCGCTGTAGGATAAGAATGGATGATAAGCGCATAGACGGTAAAAATAAAGCTTCCGGTGGTATTTACAATCCTCAGCTTTTTTACCGATGTCATGAGCATGGAAACCACTACCAGCAGTGAACCGAGATATCCTATTCCTTCTATTAGCATATTTGTATCCATATCTGCCTCTCCGCTTACTCTGATATCCCGAATTTTACTCTTTCAAATAGATTGATTCAAGCAAATTCCGTCTTTAATCTCATTCTGAACTGATGTAAGATATAAGATAGTTATGAATAAATTCCTTTGGATCTGGATATTAACCATAGTGCTCTTCCTGATATGGAGTCTGGGCTCGGCGGCAGCCGTAAGGAATCACGACCTTTCATACAAGGAGACCTGGGTCGGTATAGCCTACCTTATCACGGGGCTTGTCCTGATACTCTCAGGATTGTTTTTCTGGATCAAAGGAATAAAAGAAGAAATCAGAAAAAACAGCCTTTCCGATCATCAGTGACCGTGAAAGGCTGACATACTTTCAGAAGGATCTTACATTTCCACCCAATGCTTTCCATCCCTGCAATAATTTCTGCCTCCACTGTGTATCTCGATCTGGCATGTTTTCTTCTCTCCGTTACTTTCCCTGTAGCATATCGGACAGCGCATGTCCTTTACGAGGACATTCTCTCCGCCATTTGTGTCCGCTCCTCCGCTTATTCCTTCAAGAATTTCATCCGAAAGCGCTTTACTGTTTATCATCATGATAAAGGTCCTCCTTTTTTCAGGATACGTAAGATAACCCTGTCATATATATATACGTATAATTCTTAAGTTTGGCAATACCTTTTTCCGACCGGAAGGTATACCAGCAGGATCGCAGCAAACATAAGTGAACATCCCACGATCTCACGTACCGTAAGGGTCTGACCCAAAAACAGAAATCCGCCCAAGGCACCGAAAACACTCTCCATACACATACAAAGACTCGCTATGGTTGGATCAAAACCCCTCTGCCCCACTATCTGCAACGTATATGCCACACCGTTGCTCATTACTCCGGCGTAAAGAACAGCGGAAAAGGCAGGTATGATCGATGCGGCAGACGGTTTTTCAAATATCAGCATCCCTGCTGTGGCAAGAAGTGCCTCAAAGAAAAATTCGCTGCAGGACAGAATGAGCCCGTCAAGTCTGTCCACAAAATGATTTATACATATTATCTGAAAAGAAAACAGGACCGCACATGCAAGAGTAAGAAGATCTCCCTTATTGATCCCATCTATACTTCCGGAAAAGCTGAGCAGATAAAGTCCAGTCACACTTAATAAGACTGCCGTCCACATCTTCTTCCCCGGCTTTCTCCCCGACACAAACGAAATGACAGGAACTATCACCACATACATAGCCGTGATAAAACTCGATTTGGCAACCGAAGTGTAAGCTATACCTGCCTGCTGGAGAAAAGACGCCAGACAAAGGAGCACTCCCGTGGCAATTCCCGCAGATACCATAAGCATCCTGCCGTTACCTGCCGTATCTCCGGTGTTTCCTGAAAGCTCCCTCATTGTTTCATAAGCTCTCCGTCCTTCGGACGTGTGTCTTACGATCAGCCATCTTACGGTAATGAACACTATAAGAGTCATTACACCGAGCCATGCCCTTAACGCAAGGAAGGTCCATGGCCCCATATGCTCCGCACCGACGGACTGTGCAGTGAAAGCAAAGCCCCATATCATTGCACAGAGGAGCAGAGCGGATATATTAAATAACCCTTTTTTACTCACTTGATCTTGAAAAGAGTCCCGATGATCCCACGGCCTATGCTCGCTCCCACGTTTCCTCCCAGGGTCTTCCCGAATTTTCCGAAGGAAGAGCCAACGGATTTTCCGACCTCCCGGCCTACCGTCCCCGCAACGGAATTACCCACGGATTTCGCTGCCGTCTTCATGGTTCTTGCTTCTTTTTCTTTTTCTTTCAGCGCCTCTTTCTCTGCCTTCTCCCTCGCCCTGGCAGCATCTCTCTCCTCTTTTTCCTTTGCTTTTTGCGCTTCCCGTTCCTCAGCCTGCCTTGCTTTTTCCTCGGCAAGCTTAGCTTTTTGCGCCTCTTTTTCCTCCTCCGCAGCCCTGAGCGCAGCTGCTCTGGCTTCCTCTTCCTCTACTCCCTTCCTCTTCAGAAATTCACAGGCGGATTCGGGATCATAGCTCTCGGCATACTTTGTGTACAATCCGGCGCTTTTTATCTCCGTATCTCTTGTAGCCGCATCTATCTCTCCCATCTGACTCTGAGGAGGCAGTATCGCCACCTTCTGTGCAAGCCCCGGTACGCCGTCTTCACCCAGGAACGACACAACCGCTTCTCCTGTGCCGAGCGACATCAGCGTTTCGTACGTGTTGAATTCCGGATTCTCTCTTAAGCCCTCCGCGGCTGCCTTTACCTTCTTCTGCTCTGCCGGAGTATAAGCATGGAGCGCATGCTCGATCTTATTTCCCAGCTGGTTCATGACTCCGTCAGGTATGTCAGAAGGATTCTGTGTCGCAAAATAAACTCCCACTCCCTTTGACCGGATAAGCTTTACTACCTGCTCTATTTTTGTCATAAGCTCCTTTGACGCTCCGCTGAAGAGAAGATGTGCCTCGTCAAAGAAAAATACAAACTTCGGCTTCGCCTGATCTCCGACCTCCGGCAGTGTTTCAAAAAGCTCCGACAGAAGATACATCATAAACATGGAATAAAGTGTCGGATCGTTGATCAGGGAAGAAGAATCCAGTATATTGATAACCCCTCTTCCTTCAGGGCCGGTAGAAAAGAAATCCCTGATGTCAATGGCAGTCTCTCCGAAGAACTGCTCCGCCCCCTTCATCTCAAGAGCAACGATCTCCCTTACGATCGCGGCTAATGAGACCGGTGCTATTTTCCCGTAATCAGCTTCAAAATCCTTATGATTGTCGGAAACATAATTGACTATCGCCTTCAGATCCTTTGTATCGATAAGGAGAAGCCCCTGATCATCGGCGATCTTGAATATGACGGCAAGCAGCGCTGTCTGCAGATCATTCAGCCCAAGCACTGCCGCCATAAGATCCGGTCCCATTTCAGATATGGTAGTACGCAGAGGGATACCCTTTTTTCCGTACAGATCCCAGAAAACAGCCGGATAACCATGGTACTCAAAGCCTGACTCCTTCAGTCCGAATTTTTCCAAACGGCTCTGCATATCCTCCGTATCTCTGCCCGGCATACACATTCCCGCAAGATCTCCCTTGACATCCGCAAGAAATACCGGCACACCCATATCCGAAAAAGACTCGGCCAGTACTTTAAGCGTGATCGTCTTTCCGGATCCTGTGGCTCCTGCAATAAGTCCGTGCCTGCAGCACATAGAGGGACTTATGTATACATTTTCGCCGTTTTCCTTCATTCCTATTCGAATCTTATCATCTGCGTACATGGTCACCACTCCTCTCTTCCTATGCGTACATATACATCTGATTATAGTTTTTGCATCTGAAAATGTCCACACGCCCTGCAGCGAGGACAGGATCAATATCAATAGCGAAATATATTTTCAAATAGGGTATAATGATGCTATGGCTTTTGTTCATCTTCATACCCACACGGAGTACAGTCTCCTGGACGGGTCAAACAAAATAAAGGAATATGTCTTACGGGTAAAGGAACTGGGCATGAACGCTGCCGCCATCACGGATCACGGAGTGATGTACGGAGTCATAGATTTTTACAATGAGTGCCTTGCCCGGGAGATAAAACCGATAATAGGCTGTGAAGTATATGTCGCCCCCGGCTCACGCTTTGACAAGGAAGTGTCCCACGGAGACGACAGATACTTCCACCTGATACTGCTCGCCGAAAACAATACCGGTTATCAGAACCTGATGAAGATAGTATCCACCGGCTTTACGGAGGGATTGTATTACAAACCACGGGTTGATAAGGAAACTCTGGCAAAGTATCACGAGGGAATTATCTGTTCATCGGCTTGTCTGGCAGGTGAGATAGCAAAGCTTCTGGAGCAGAGACAGTTCGACAGGGCGGAGCAGGCAGCAAAGGAGTATCTGGAGATCTTCGGTCCGGGAAATTTCTATCTAGAGCTGCAGGACCATCTTGACGGAGCACAGACTCTTGTGAATCAGGCTCTGATTCAGCTGTCAAGAAAGCTGGACATTCCGCTTATCGCCACCAACGACTGCCACTATACCTATCCGGATGACGCCAAGGCTCACGATCTGCTTCTCTGCATCCAGACCGGAAAAAAAGAAAATGACGAAGACAGGATGCGGTATCCCGGCGGACAATACTATGTTAAAAGCGAAGAGGAAATGAGAGATATCTTCTCATATATTCCCGAAGCTCTTGACAACACACAGCGTATTGCTGACAGGTGTAATGTCGATATAGAATTCCATGTCACCAAGCTTCCTCATTTTGACATCCCCGAAGCATTCAGCTCCTCGTGGGATTATCTGAGGCACCTTGCATATAAAGGACTGAAGGAAAAATATCCGGAGGATGACGGAACAATATCCGACCGTCTCGAATATGAGCTTTCCGTTATTCTCAAAATGGGATACGTCGACTACTTCCTGATAGTATGGGACTATATAAACTATGCCAAGACACATGGTATCCCCGTAGGCCCGGGGCGCGGTTCCGCAGCAGGAGCGGTTTTGTCATACTGTCTTGACATTACTACTCTCGAGCCGACAAAATACAGCCTTCTCTTCGAACGCTTTCTTAATCCCGAACGTGTCTCCATGCCTGATGTAGACGTAGACTTTGCTCCGGAGGGACGGCAGCAGGTCATAGATTATGTCGTGAATAAGTACGGCAGGTCAAAATGTGTACAGATAATAACCTTTGACAAGCTTCTGTCCAAAGCTGTCATACGGGACGTATGCCGGGTTATGGATCTGCCCTACTCAAGAGGAGACCAGCTTGCCCGCATGGTTCCCGCCGAACTCGGGATGACCCTTACCAGGGCTCTGGAGCAGAATAACGAATTCAGGGAACTCTACGACAGGGATCCCGAGGTAAAGACGATCATTGATATGTGCCTTAAACTTGAAGGTCTTCCGCGGCACAGCTCGATACATGCGGCCGGCATCCTTATTACTCCCGAAAATGCAGATAACTATGTCCCGCTTTCAAGACAGGGAGGAGGAGAGATCACCACACAGTATACGATGACGACTCTTGAAGAACTGGGCCTTCTTAAAATGGACTTCCTGGGTCTTCGTACTCTCACAGTAGTAAAAAACGCCGCTGAAGCTGCCATGAAACGACACTCCGGACTAAACATCGACATCGATAAGATCGATCTCAACGACAAGGCTGTCCTTGATTATATCGGGACCGGACAGACTGACGGCATATTTCAGATAGAATCAGGCGGAATGCAGGCCTTCATGAAAAGACTCAAGCCCGGCTCTCTTGAAGACATCATAGCGGGCATTGCTCTTTACCGTCCGGGCCCCATGGATTTCATACCGAAATATATTAAAGGGAAAAACCACCCCGGCAGGATAGATTATGATGCAAAGGAGCTTATCCCTATACTGGAAGCGACCTACGGCTGCATCGTATATCAGGAGCAGGTCATGCAGATCTTCCAGTCGCTGGCCGGCTACTCCCTCGGACAGGCGGACAATATCCGTCGTGCGATGAGCAAGAAAAAGCAATACGTAATAGACGAAAACCGGCACAGCTTTATTTACGGCGATCCGGATCAGGAAATACAGGGCTGTATACATATGGGTATTTCAGAGACCGCAGCAAACAGAATATATGACTCTATGAATGATTTTGCGAAGTATGCCTTTAACAAGAGCCATTCCGCGAGTTACGCGGTAGTTACGATGCAGACTGCATGGCTTAAGTATTATTACCCTGTAGAATTTATGGCCGCCACCCTTACAAGCTACATTGATAATTCCGTAAAGGTTGCGGGATATATCCTTGTCTGCCGGGAAATGAATATCGATGTCCTTCTGCCCGATATAAATGAAGGCTTCGGCGACTTTACCGCGGCAGGAGATCACAGCATACGCTACGGCATGTCTGCGATCCGCGGTCTGGGACGCTCAGCCATACAGGTCATAACAGATGAACGAAATATAAACGGACGATACAGGGATATCAGGGATTTTATAGACCGGACCTTCGGAAAAGATCTTAACAAGCGTTCTGTCGAGAATCTCATCAAAGCAGGAGCACTTGACAGTCTCCCCGGAAACCGCAGACAAAAGCTCATCGTATTCAATTCCCTTATTGACAGTACCATTGAGGAAAGAAAACATGGCATAGCCGGGCAGATGTCCCTGTTTGACATTATGAATGACACGGATGATAAAAAGCTTTCAGCCTTTGATCTTCCCGATACAGAAGATTTTCCCGATGAGATCAAGCTCACCTATGAAAAGGAAGTACTCGGGGTTTATATCTCCGGCCATCCCCTTCAGTCATACGAAAAGCTTTGGAAAAAGAATATAACCAGAATGTCTTCGGACTTTATCCTGGAAGAAGACGGAACACTCCCCCAGGTAACGGACGGTGCAGTCGAAACTATAGGCGGGATAATATCTGATATGAATATCCGGCAGACCAAAAAGGGAGACTCATTTGCGGTCCTTTCTCTGGAGGATCTTGTAGGTTTGGTTCAGGTCATGGTGTGGCCGGACGCTTACCGGAAGTATAAAGATATCCTTGAACCTGATCAGAAGATCTTTGTGACAGGGCGTGTAAGACTTCAGGATAATCAGGATGCATCCATTAGCGCAGATACAATATGTCTTTTTGATGCTATGCCGGTAAAGCTCTATATCCGTTTCGAAAACAAAGATACGTACGAAGATAATAATAAAAAGCTTATGTCCATACTTAACTCTCGGAGTGAAGGTCAGGATTCTGTCAACATATATCTGAAAGACACGAAGCAGCAGAAGGTGCTCCGTAAAAAAACAACCGCTTCCGAAGCCCTGCAGGCTCTGCAGGAAGCATTCGGAAGCGATAACGTGGCAATAATCGAGTGATCCTCAGATATAATTCTTCAGCTTATCAGCTTTGTCAAGCTTCTCCCAGGGAAGGTCAAGATCGTTCCTTCCGAAGTGCCCGTAGGCGGATGTCTGCTTGTAGATGGGGCGGCGCAGATCAAGCATTTTTATGATGCCGGCCGGCCTCAGGTCAAAATTCTCCCTTATTATATCCACAAGCTTTTCATCGGACACCTTACCCGTCCCAAAGGTGTCGACCATGACCGATGTGGGCTGTGCAACTCCTATTGCATAAGAAAGCTGGATCTCACACTTATCCGCAAGCCCCGAAGCAACTATATTTTTGGCAACATACCTTGCGGCATATGCTGCGGACCGGTCAACCTTCGTGCAGTCCTTTCCGGAAAAAGCTCCGCCGCCATGACGGGCATATCCGCCGTAGGTATCTACTATTATCTTACGTCCCGTAAGTCCTGCATCTCCGTGAGGCCCTCCTATAACAAAACGGCCTGTGGGATTGATAAAGAACTTGGTATTGTCATCAACAAGCTCTGCGGGAAGCACGGGATCAAAGACATATTTCTTAATATCCTTATGTATCTGCTCCTGGGTAACGTCATCATCATGCTGGGTGGAAAGTACGACAGCTTCCAGTCTTAAGGGCTTGCCGTTCTCATCATATTCAACCGATACCTGACTCTTTCCGTCGGGTCTTAAATACTTAAGTGTTCCGTTCTTACGAACCTCTGTAAGCTTCTTTGCAAGCTTGTGAGCCAGTGAGATCGGATAAGGCATATACTCCTCTGTCTCATTGGTCGCATAACCGAACATCATTCCCTGATCGCCTGCTCCTGTATCAAGATCATCGGTAAGCGTTCCTTCCTTAGCTTCAAGCGCCTTATCAACGCCCATTGCGATATCGTCCGACTGCTCATCGATCGCAACGAGAACCGCACAGGTATTGCCGTCAAAGCCGTATTCCGACTTGGTATATCCGATCTCCTTAACGGTATCACGTACTATCTTCTGCATATCAACATAGGCCTTGGTCGTTATCTCTCCTGTGATCAGCACGAACCCTGTACAGCAGGCAGATTCACATGCAACACGGCTCATCGGATCCTGCTCCATACACGCATCAAGTATCGCATCTGAAATAGCATCGCAGACTTTGTCCGGATGTCCTTCCGTCACAGATTCGGAAGTAAATAAGTATTTTTCCATATTTTCTCCTTTCTTTAGTTAAAGCAAAGCTTAACAAAAACAAAAAATCCGCTTGCATAAGCGGATCCGTTACTCTATGATAATCAAACCCTCTTATTGCTCGATTACTCGCTCAGGTTGGCACCTTCCTTACGGGGTTGCCGTGGCTTCACAGATCCTATGTATCTCCACCACT
>CACZRA010000077.1 GCA_902783395.1 uncultured Lachnospiraceae bacterium | reverse complement strand
TCGCAGGACACTGACATATGCAGTGGTATTCTATTTAGGAATACTCCTTTTCAATTATTACTGGGTGGTCTACATGCTTGTCATGCATGACTATCCGAATGTCTCTTCCCTGCTTGCCTATTTCGGCTGGAATCTGGCCATCGTTATGCTTGTCATGATGCAGCTCTCACTGAGAGAAGAGAAGGGGGTCAGGGGGATCTCTCCCCTTGCTTTTCTGCCCGTCCCCATATGCGCCGCGCAGCTGGTACTCTACCTGAGGCTCGCCGGAATATTCAATAATGTCTGGCAGGTATCGTGGACTGCGGCCACGGCATGTCTTGCCGTGGATGCCCTTGTAAGATACGCGAAAAAACGTAAAAACGGGGCCGGGTTTCCGTATGTTAATACAGTACTGCTCATATTTATGATCTCGGAATACGGGATGTGGACCTCTTCCTGCTTTGACTGGCCTTCTGAGGCCCGGAATCCTTATGACTACTTCAGCTTTGTGTCGATATGCTGCTACCTGCTGATCCCTCTTTCTCTTTACAGGGAGTACAGAGAAGACGAAAGGGTGCTCGGAGAAAGACCTCACAGCCGCCTGATGAATCTGTTCAGACCGTTATACAGCGCGGTCGTGCTGGTATGCTGCATAGGCGGATATCTTCTCGGTTTATGGATGCGCGACACACTTACAGCAGGGATAGGAGAGCAGGGAGAATCCGATCCCTACAGCGTAATAGCCGTTATGCTGTTTTTTGTGTCTTTCGTTATTGTTTCATTCACCATCACCATAATCCTGATCGTCAGCTCCGAACAGAAGAATTATGAGAGGGAGGAGCTTGCCGCGGCAAAGCTTGTCGCTGAAAGATCGAGCGCCACAAAGAGTGAATTTCTCGCAAATATGTCACATGAGATCCGCACACCGATAAACGCGGTTCTCGGAATGAATGAGATGATATTCAGGGAAAGCCTGCAGGCCAGGGATGATCTTCCGGAAGACAGAGGTGAGATCAGGGATATTTTTTCTGAAATTTGCAGTAACGCCGGCAATATCGAAAGTGCTGGCAAAAACCTGCTTGCGATAATCAATGATATCCTTGATTTTTCAAAGATCGAAGCCGGGAAAATGGAGATCGTGAATGCCGATTATCAGCTGAGCTCCGTGTTGGTTGATGTCAGCAACATGATAAAGTTTAAGGCTGACGGCAAGGGTCTGGAATTTGACGTTGACGTTGACGAAAGCCTTCCGGCGGAAATGAGCGGAGATGAGGTCAGGATCCGGCAGGTCATAACGAATCTTTTGAATAACGCGGTGAAATATACCGAGAAAGGAAAGGTGGTCCTTTCCGTATCGGAAGATAAAGACGGGAAAGCTGACGGATATACCGACCTTATCATTGCCGTTAAGGATACGGGGATCGGTATAAAGGAAGAGGATATGGACAGGCTTTTCAGTAAATTTGAAAGAATGGACATAGAGAAAAACATATCGATAGAAGGCACCGGACTCGGACTTGCGATAACCGGGAGCCTTACGGAGATGATGGGCGGTACGATAAAAGTGGAATCCGTTTACGGACAGGGATCGACCTTTACTGCCGTTATCCCTCAGAGAGTAGTGTCGGCTGAGCCCATCGGAGATTTCCGTGCCCGGTTTGAAGAGGGCATCAGTACCATGAAAGCGGAGAAGGAGGACTTCCATGCCGGTGATGCTCATATCCTTATCGTAGATGATACACTGATGAACCATAAGGTTGTAAAGGGACTCCTGAAGAGGACTCTCATAAATATAGATTCTGCTTCAGGCGGAGAGGAATCCGTCAGAATGGCGAGACTCAATAAGTATGATATCATATTCATGGATCAGCGCATGCCCGGAATGGACGGTACGACGGCAATGCGGAAGATAAAAAGCGATCCGGAAAGCCTGAATAAGGATACTCCCTTTATCTGCCTGACAGCCGATGCCATATCGGGGGCAAAGGAAAGATATATATCCGAAGGCTTTGATGATTATCTGACAAAGCCCATAGACAGCCATGAGCTTGAAAAGCTTCTGAAAGAGTACCTGCCGAAGGAAAAGCTGACATCAGCGGAAGAAGAGAAGACGGAACCGGAGATCTTACGGGATGAAGCTGCCAAGGGACATGAGGGCGAGCTCATAGACAGAAGTATAGGCCTGAAATATTGTGAAGGGGACGAGGAATTCTATGAGGAACTGCTTGAGGAGTATCTGACGGAGTCAGGCAGGAAGCTTCCTGCCATAGAAAAGTACTATGGCGAGAGGGACTGGAAGAACTATGAGATACATGTGCATTCATTAAAGAGCACTTCAAAAATGATCGGTGCCATGGAGCTGTCAGAGATATCCGAAAGACTTGAGAAAGCAGCTTCAAAAGGCGACTCTGCTGCGATCGATGAGGAGCATGAAAAGATGAGGGACATGTATCTTGAGGTGATC
>CACZRA010000076.1 GCA_902783395.1 uncultured Lachnospiraceae bacterium | reverse complement strand
AAATTGAAAATGCAATTACAGTTGATCAGATGGCTGACGAGTATAACGAATTACTGATATCTGTTATAGAAAAGTCAGTTGAGTTATCTAAAGCAGTACAGAAAATCGTAAATAAGACATCTGATGAAGATGACGTAAATGAAGATTAAGTGTTTGGAGGTTAGATATGAATACGAGAAAAGGATACGGACAGTACGATAAGGTTATTTCGGTTAAACTCAATAATCATCTTTTGTCAATTGTAGAAAAGACAGCACGTGCACATAATGTAACATCCAGTGAAGCGATTCGTATGATGATTAAGGCGAATTCTGGTAATGTCAGTCAGTTGAGTTATGACGATGTTACAAGAATTGATCAAACCATGGAGGGTGTTCAGGAAGCAATCTTCGAACTGGAGAATCACATGGATGTGTTAAAACGTCAGATGAAGTCTATTACGAAGTCTTTATAAATCCGGTTTTTGATACAGGAGGTAATTGTCGTGAGTGGTAATAAGACGCAGCAGGACGAGATCAGACATATCAAGTGTGAACTGGATCAGGAAATATACGATATCGTCTGGGAATACAGAATGGCGGATAAGAAATCGGTGAAATCGGTCGGACAGGCCGTCAGCGAACTTATCAAAAAAGGCTATAAAGCATATAAGCAGGAAAGTGGGAGTTGATGTAAATGGCAGAAACAAACAATCGTGTTCATTCTAATATAACGAAACATCGTGTGGGTGATTTCAGGAGTCAGGCTGTGGCGCGTGCAAAGGCATCTTCTGGACAGAAGGTGACTGATAACGCAAAACCGTCTGACCCAATAGAACAAAATATCGATCAGCCACAGGAAGCAGTTTCTGATAAGAACACTAATAAGCCGAGAACGGACAAACCGAAAAAAGCAAATATCGGTGGACATTATGTCAGCGACGAAAAGTTAAAAGGGCTGACCGTGCGTTTTACGGAATCGGCATATGACACGATCAAAGAACTTGCTGAGATGAACGAAAAGTCAATGGCCGATATTGTCCGTTTATGCGTGGATGAGCGTCTGGTCGAATATCTGCGAAGTGTAGTTTTTGTAAATCGTGCTCAGGGTCGTGACCTACAGGATGGATTTTTCACGCTGACACATGAACTCGAAGATATCCGTTATGAGATAAATAAGATTGGCGTGAACTATAACCAGGAAGTACGGATGCTTCATGCGAAGTATAAGGCAGGCGACCGAAACCTTGCTCCGGTCTTTAGGCGAAAAGCCTATGATCCGATTCTGGTTAAACTGCTGATGGCGAACGAGAAGATCGGAAAGACGATAGACAGGATATTGGGGATGGGAGGAAAGAAGTAATATGCCGTATTCATATATAAACAGTACTCGCAATGGCGATGCGATGCTCGATTACCTATTAAAGGAAGAAGCTCATACTGAGGGTAAGGATCGAAATGTTTATATTGCCACATATGGATTTTTGCCAAATGAATCCGTTTCGCTTTATGAGCAGTGCCGATGGTATCGCATGCAGGCCAGTGAGAAGAATAAGACTGAGATGCGTCAGATCATTGTCTCATTTTCAGAAAAAGAACTTCCGCCGGATGATCCGAAATCATATGATACGGCAAGGACGATCGGATTTGAAATTGCTGAAAAAGGTTATCCGGGCCATCCGTTTATTATTGCCGTTCAGAACGACGGACAGGGCGGAAAAGTTCATATACATATGATGTCGCCGAACTGTTCTATTGACGGACGTGGTTTCACGGACGAGCAGACGAAACACTATTATCTGAAAAAACAGGTAGATGAGGTCTGTCAGGCCCATTTTGAACTGGACGATGGCAGAAGCACTAAGGAACGTTTAACAAGGTCTGAGAGAGGACGTCGGATACGGAACGAGGAGATCACCAAAGAGAACGAAGAGATACGTGCCCGTAATGCCGAGATTGCAAAACAGAATGCCGTTCTTCCAAAGGAACAGCAACAGGCGCTCGAAGAAGAGAAACCTTTGGTTTATATCTGGAAAGATGACCTTAGGGAGAGAATAACTGCTTCAATGGAAAATGCTACGTCAAGAGAGCAGTTTCTGCAGGAGCTGACGAGGCATGGCGTTGAGGGTGAGTACCGTAACACCAAGGGTAACGGTGAGTTTATCGTTTATCAGCTGACGGACCTTACGAAGTTCGACGGCGAGGTAAAGCTGGATACGTACTTTAAGTGTAAATCTTATAAATTAGGTGCGGACTACGATCTGGCTACTCTGGACGCACATATACAGGAGAACTTAAGCGGTCACAAGCCTGCTCCTGTGGTGGCAGAACCGGTTGAAGACTTTGATCTGCCAAAGATTGATATACCTGAAGCTGATGAGCCCGAAGAGGAGATCTCTGTAGCAGGTTTCAACAGGTCGAGACGAAATGCAAAGAATCGTGCTGAGGAGTCTACGAAGAGGGAAGAACGTCTGCGACTAGAGGAAGAAGAAAAGGAGAAAAATGTCTCTTTGCAGGATGAAGCGGATGATAAGAAGATGCAGATGCTTGCAAGTCTTATACAGGATATGGAAGCAGCGAACAGTAGCAGTACAAGGGCAGGTATGCCGGATGATTGGTCAGGGAGATGACAACGAAGATGGCGAAGCTAAGCGGCTGGCTATGATAGCAGCACTTACACATGATATGGAAATGCTTGGTGGCAATAATGTCGATGGCAGTCTTGGATTGCCCGATGAATGGGACCAATTATTACGGGATATCAATAGGTAATGGTCTGTAACACAGTTGTTGGAAATATAATTAATCCCGTTGTCAGGATACAGTTTATTAATGTGGCAGATGCTGAAATGTCGGCGGAAGATATCAGAAATCATATCGTATCAATTGAGAGTGATCTGCAGATAAGCGTTGATCAGTAATGCCATCCATCTTGGCAGGGAGCTAAAGGGCTCTTTTTCATGTCAATATTTGAAAATAGAGACATTTGTCCACGTTTGTCATATTGCATTTTTTTTGAAATTAAGTACTATATAAGTATAAGAATATTGACGCTGTCAAGGCGTGAAAAATGATCCGGTATAACAACCGGTGAAGCACGAGCGATTAACACTGAAATTTATGCGGCGGCACCTACTGGTCCTTTTGACAGGATCTGTAGGTGCTGTCGCTTTTTCGGTGGGAAAGGAGGTTTCATATTATGAGGTGTAGTTTTGATATAGCTGATAGAAAGGATGTGATTATATGACAGTAGACGGCTATATTGGTATGATTGGGTTTGTTTTGCAAGGCGTTAGCTGCGTTAAATTCTGTTACGTCATCGACAGTGCCATCAAGCATTTTTCGCGGTGTAAAAGGAAGGAATATGTTGATGTGTATAACTGCTTGAAGAGGGTGCGGGAAAGTATTCGCAAGATGGAAATCAATGCTTTCGGTGATGAAAAGCCGGGACGATTATACGAGTTTGGGGATCTTGATGATTTTTATGATGCGTGCTGTCAAATGACTTCTAGAAAAGAGTGTTACAAAATATACAAAGAAATTGAAACCGAGTTGTGGAATATTTTTTCAGTTTATTTGCCAGACAATCTCAACCAAGGGTGTGATTTGAGCGAACTTTCCATATGGTACGAAAAGCTTCCGGAAGAGGTACGCATTGAAGAGTGCAGAATAGCGTGCCAGGTGTAAAGCTTTGAAGTGATGATGAGGAGGGTTATGCGATGGGTAACGTGGATAGTGATAACCTCAACAGAATACTCCAGGATTCCCGCCCGGCAAGTTCAGACGGGAATCAGAAGAAGCACATGAGAGCCAAGGACTGTATCGAAAGATACAGCCTTGGCCGGACAAAACTTGTGGAGCTTGCCAGAGAGTTCGGTGCAGTATTAAATAATTGATTGTACTTTGCTGATCGATTTGAGAGGCTTGATAAGTTCCTTGACGCAGACGGCTATTATGGTAATCCATCCACATGTCAGCTTTATCGGCATAGTGATAGTTCCGATCTGACAATAAATTAAGCCCATTTCATTTTTATACCTATATACCTTTAGGCCCTCTGGTAACTAACCACTATCAGGGGGCCGCCCCTTTTTTTGTATATTAAATATCCCTATGCGAACCCCGATGGTATATCTCGCCACCGGGGTTTTGACTTTTGTCTGACCGGATAATTTTGTCAAACCCGATCCGACTTTCTTCTTATATTAAATATCCCGTGTTTTCCTTCAATCCCATTTCCACCATGTCTCCTGCATGTTATAATAATCACATGGCTTCCAAGAAAAAGAGATTCGTTCAGAACAACAATAATTACTGCATCTGTTACTATCGTTACAGCTCCCATGCACAGAACGAGGCGTCCATCGAGTGGCAGAAGAACCTGGCACAGGATTATGCCGAAAAGCATGGTTATACGATCGTTAAAGAATACGCTGATAAGGCTGAGTCAGGACGGGATGAGAATCGGCCGCAGTATCGTCTGATGATCGCCGAGATTCCGAAGATCAAACCTGCAGTTCTTATCCTTTACAAGACTGACAGGCTTGCCCGTGACAAATACGAGCTTAATGTCACCAAGAAGTTCTTAAAGGATAATGGCGTATCCCTTGCGTATACAGGTGAGACTCATCTGGATGAGAATGACCCGATGCATGTCTTAAACGAGGGTTTTATGGAGGCGATGGCGGAGTTTTACTCATTAAACCTGTCTCAGAACGTTACCAAGGGTCTTGAGTTTAATGCCCAGAACGCCCTTTATAACGGCGTGAAGATGCTTGGATACACTGTTGATGATACCAAGCATTATGTGATCGACGACAAGACCGCTCCGATCGTCCTTCGGATTTTCAATCAATACGCTGATGGTGTAGGGATACAGGAGATTGCGAACAGCTTAAATGCCCAGGGATTAAAGACCGGTATCGGCAAGGATTTCAACGTTAATGGTCTCAGGCATATATTAAAGAACAGGGCATATATCGGAGAGTATAAATATAAAGATATCATCGTGCCGGGAGGGATCCCGAGGCTTGTATCCGATGAGCTGTTTGAAGCCGTACAGAAGCGGTTTGAGGCGAATAAGCATAAGTCAAAGGTGCAGCCGCCTGATGAGGAGTATCAGGACGTAAGCGATCCGAGGTTCTGGCTTACGGGGAAGGTTTTTTGCGGTAAGTGTAAAGCCCCGTGGCATGGTATTTCAGGAACGTCAAAGTCCGGTCGGATTCATTACTATTACGCCTGCACGAACTACCGCAAGCACAAGTGCAAACTAAAGGCGATACAGAAGGATTTTCTTGAAGACTGTGTGGTCAGGATATTACAGGACTTTTTATGCGATCAGGAAAAGCTTGCGATGCTCGCGGCGGATGTTTCGGCTTATGCCAGGAAGATGTACAGTGATGATTCGTATCTGAAGTCACTTCAGGCAGAGTACAATAAGAATGAGAAAGAGATCTCAAATGTCGTAAATGCCGTAAAGGGCGGGCATGCGAATAGTATTCTGATAGAGACGCTTGACGAGCTTGAGGCTAAAAGAAATGCGCTGTCAGATGCGATCGATGCCGAGAAGGTAAAATTATCACTCGCAGATGACGACCATAGTATAAAGCACTACTTTGAGATGTACGCCGAGGCAGATTTTTCCGACACTGAGACGAGGAACATGGTTCTTGATTATTTCGTCGATAAGATCTGGATCTTTGAGGACAAGCTGATAGTAGACCTGTTTTACTCGGATAATCACACAGAGGTCAATCTGGATGCATTTCTGGCGCAGTATGAGTACGATAAGGAGTGTCGAAAAGAAGCGTTGGAAGAGTATTTTTCAGATGTTGGTGAGGTGTTCGACCAGGACGCGGTCTGGTCCATAGAAATACAGGGCATGCGTGGCATGTCCTGTATTTCTATATTGAAAAGGCGGGAGTCGAACGGCAAGGCCTAGGTGCAAAGCACCGAGAGAACGTGCCAGTGGCACGTTCGAGCCGCAGCCCGGCCTGAAAGGCGCCCGTGGCGCCGGTGGGACTCCCGCCTACTCCACGACAGCGCGAACGGTCGAACCCCTTTTCAACCGCCAGAATAGGGGTTCTCCGCGATACTGCTTTTGTAACAATTGATTTAAAGGAGTTGTCGGGGTACAGATCTGTAATCAAGGAGACAGCCAGTTATACAGATATCCGGCAATGGGTTAAGCGGGAATACGGCATAAATGTATCGAATCTTGCCGTGTCACAGACAAAGGATGCCCTGGGTATCTCTAAAACTCCATATAAGGGCCGTACGGCGTCCGGAAAGTATCAGACGCCCAATCTTAAGCCTGAGAAACAAAAGGCGATTACAGAGGCTCTGAAGCATTTTGGGATTCTCTGAATGCTGAGATTTCTGAACATATTTGATTTGAAGGGTAGCTGGGAACTATTCCAGCTACTTTTTTGTTTACGGTTGGCGTTTGGCCCCAGCGCCCAGCGTTTTTGGCAAAGCGACTTTAAGATCGTTTTATTGTACTTCTTACGAGTATAATAGTTGGTATAAGAGTAGAATAACGTGTTGAATAACTTGCAAGAAACCGAAATAAGAGGTGAAGAATATGCAAACTTTGTCGTATTATTTGTGCAAATAGCAAAACAGAGGTGCAAAATGGGCGAAGTGTTAAGAATACAAGACCGTTTTAAATTATCTGGAAGAGGAACGGTCTATATGGTTAAAATCTATAATCATTCTATTATTCATATGGGAGATTTGTTTTATGATCTTCAGGGCTACAGGTTTAAGGTGGCAGGAATAGAGATGATCAGGCGAATATCTGACGGTGAGAATCCCGAAGATTCACCAATAGGACTTTTGTTTGAACTTGTTGATGGTGTCGAGGTTGAGGGTAATATACTTGTAAGTAGCTTATCTGATATCAATTTCATTTTCTGCAGTCATCCTTTATATCATAGAAGAGTCGATGAGGATTATGAGGCGGAATATGAGGCTGCAGGCCTTGATCATGCATGTGCTTTGTTTAGCTATGAGGATCTGGAGAGTGGAAAATTATCGCTTTGCGGAGAAGATATCTCGGGACTAACGGTTTATCGTGGCTGGATGATGAAGCCAGAATTATATCGTTCTTTTTATGAAAAACTTGAAGAAAAAGGGATTATCCTCATTAATTCTCCCGAAGAATATGAAATGTATCATTTGCTTCCGGGATGGTATGAAGACTTTAAGGAGGATACAGCACATACTGTTTGGGAAGATGAGGGATCGTTAGAGACTGCAATTCTTCTGACGAAGAATCTTGAAGGACCTTATATTGTAAAAGACTACGTAAAGAGCAGAAAACACGAGTGGTATGATGCATGTTACATACCCAAGATATCTGATAGGGCTAACGCGGAAAAGATAATAAAGACTTTCATTGAGCGCCAAGGGTCAGACCTAGTTGGTGGAGTCGTTCTACGTGAATTTGTGAAACTCAAGTCAATTGGGTTTCATGAAAAAAGTGGAATGCCTATTTCTGAAGAATACAGGGTATTTGTGTATGCCGGAAGAGTAATGATCATAGATGATTACTGGCAGGCAGACCAAAAGGTCTTTTT
>CACZRA010000075.1 GCA_902783395.1 uncultured Lachnospiraceae bacterium | reverse complement strand
TCTACAGCCTGGCAGATATCCCTGACCGCCGGCGGATAACCTCTGGCAAGTATCTCCGACTTTATATATTCAAGTATCTGTCTCTGCTTATCGCTTATCTTTCCTTTTGCCATGTTTAAGTCCTTTCATGTAATCATCTTATGATTGTCTGATTAAGATCACGCATATATATTACCACACATCTCAAAAAAACAGAACATCTTTTCGGAAAATATGTTCGATTTTTTATTGACAACAGAATATATGTTCGATATAATCATATCACAAACACATGTTCGGGTTTTCGGATCAGGGAGAAAATATTATGGCAAATACAGATTCAAAAAGAACAAACAGGATAATCGAAAGAGCCAGGCTTCGCAGAAAGCGTGAACAGCGGAAGGCTGTATTGAGATTCATATCTGCCTTACTGATCGTGATGGCTGTCGGTACGTTTACGCTCTCTATACGTTCGTTTGCAAGTGACAGACATTCTGACAGGCCATCATATAAGTATTATACGTCATATACGATCCAGGACGGAGAAAATCTCAGCATGCTTGCAAAAAGATATATATCGGATGAATACAGCTCGGTTGATAAGTATATTTCGGAGGTGGTTTCAATAAACCATATCGCGTCTGCATCTGATATATTTGCCGGTCAGGTGATCATCCTTCCGTACTATTCGGAAGATATTAAATGACCCGTTTCGTTGAAGAGGCCGTGAGCATCAGAGTTCTGTTTCCAGGCGTCGCCCACCCTTCCAAAGATGCTCCAGGTTATAGAACTCTCTCGCCTCTTTGTCAAATAAATGCACTATGATATCACCGAAATCCATAAGTATCCAGTTTGAACGTTCTTTTGAATGTCCCTCCATGCTTTTGGCGTTTATGCCGGATCTTGTCATGTATTCCTCCGTGATGTCCTGGAGAGCTTCCATCTGATTGATATTATTCGCTGTAGCGATGACAAAATAGTCTGCTATATCCGAAATATCGGATATCTTTATCACTCTTATATCCTCGGCCTTTTTTGAATCAAGAGAATCATACAGTCCCTTAACGATATCATCGGTATTTTTCATATTATCCTATTGCTGCTCCTTGCTGTAGTATTCGTATGTAAGTCTTGTTGCAGGATCTATCGGCGAGTCCTTCTTCTTTCCAAGATAATTCAATGTATCAAAGAGTATTTTTCCTACTGCCTTATCAATATCCGTAAACGCGAGATTTCTGATCTCTGTCAGATTTTGGGCCTGATCCCGTCTCGGTTCGATAAAATCCGCCGTGAATATTATCTTCTGCATAAGACTCATGCCCGGCTCACCTGTTGTATGTGTCCTGATGGCTTCAAGGATATCTGGATCTTTTATGCCATATTTGGATTTTGCGAGATATGAGCCAAGCTTTGCATGTATCAGTGCCGGGTTTTCCTTTTCAAATTCGCTGAGCTCTATGCCGTATTTATTGCAGAGCCTGTATTTCTCATCTGTCGGGATACATTTCGCGCAGTCATGCAAAAGCCCTGCGGTAATGGCATCCTCCATATCCGCATTATATCTCATTGCAAGACAGGCAGCTGTATATGCCACTCCGAGCGTGTGCTGATATCTGTCTCTGTCCAGTGTCTTCTTTATTTTTCTTTTTAATTCTTCGTTCTTTTCATTCATCTGTATAATCCGTTTTCTGCTATATACGCAGCGACACTTTCGGGAACAAAAGGTCTTATGTCTTCACCTTCGGAAGCCTTTTTACGTATCATGCTGGATGAAAGATCCGAAATATCAATATTGATGATCTCAGTCCTGGCACCGTATCTTGATCCGTATTCCCCTATCTTTTCCCGTATCTTATCATCGGTGTATCTGTCGCCGTCAAGTCTTGCCGCAACGGCAATTATGCTGTTTGCAAAAATATACTCCGGATTTTTCCATTTCTCAAGCATAAACAGAGTATCGGCACCGACGATCAAAAAGAATTCATTATCCGGAGCAGAACCAAGAAGATCTTTCAGGGTATCACAGGTATATGAATTGCCGGCTCTTTTGATCTCTATATCCGAAACCTCAATATAGGGAAGCTCCTTTGAGGCAAGAAGACACATTTTGTAACGAATCCCGGCATCAAGAACATCTGTGCCCGCCTTAAGATACGAAATACCGCTCGGGATCAGCATTACCGTTTCAAGGTTTAACTGCTCATAAGCGTATTCTGCCAGCTTAAGATGCTGATTATGTATGGGATTGAATGTTCCCCCGAGAACGCCGATACGACCGGATTTCATGTGTTATTTTGTATCCGGAAGCTGGATCCGGGGCTTTTTTGCCGGTCTGTAGAGCACAAATTTTCTGCCGATCACCTGGACCGGCACTGATCCCGTCCGTTCAGATGCGGTTTCGGCTATACTTTTTATATCTTCATCACAGTTTTTCTGGACCGATATCTTTATGAGCTCTCTTGCAGCAAGAGCCTCATCTAGACCCGTTATGATCTCAGGGGTCAGGGATTCTTTGCCTATCTGATAAACAGGATCCATGGTCATAGCCAGTGATTTCAGATATGCTCTTTGTTTTGAGGTCAGTGTCATGTATTCCTCCGTGTTTTATAAAGCCAAACGCACAATGATCGTATCAGCCCGGATACGTAAATGCGGCTGTACCTCTACGCACCCGCTATCGCAAATATTCAAAGTAGTGGCCATACATGCGGACGGTATCGCCCTCCTGTATGCCGAGTCTTTCCAGATCCTTATCAATCCCGTTTTCTTTGATGAATTTCTGGAAGAATAAAAAGCCTTTCTCGGAATTGAGATTGGTATATCCAAGCATTTTTTCTATTCGCGGTCCCTCGATCACATATTCATTTTCTTTTTCCGAATAGCTTACCGTGAAAGGCTCGGATTCGGGTATACGGAATTCGGGGAAGTATTCCTGTTCAAACCTTGCACCTTCGTCCTTATGCTTTATCACAAGTTCAGACACATAATAAAGGAGCTCGTTCAATCCCTCGCCCGTAGCTGCGCTGATCGGGAAAACCTTTACCTCGCCGTTCTCATATCTGTCACGTATTCTTTTCAGGATATCCTCTCTGTCCTTCCCGGATAAAATGTCAAGCTTGTTAGCGGCAATGACCTGCGGCCTTTTTGACATATCGGCATTATAGGATATCAGCTCATGATCTATCTTTTCTATATCATCTGCCGGATCACGTCCTTCTGAGGCTGATGCGTCTACGACATGTATCAGGACTTTAGTCCGCTCTATATGGCGAAGGAAATCATGTCCCAGACCGACACCTTCCGCAGCTCCCTCTATAAGTCCAGGGATATCCGCGAGAACGAAGCCCTGTGCTCCTTCGAGATCTACTACACCGAGATTGGGCTCTAAAGTCGTAAAATGATAATCTGCAATCTTCGGTCTTGCATTCGTAACCCTGGAGAGAAGCGTTGATTTACCGACATTCGGATATCCGACAATGCCTACATCGGCAATGCATTTAAGCTCCATTAAAATACGCACTTCTGTTGCATTTCCGCCGGCTTCGGCATATTGCGGGATCTGCATGGTCGAGGTAGCAAAATGCCAGTTGCCTTTTCCTCCCCTTCCGCCGGAAAGCACCTTAAACCTGAGATTATCACCGGACATATCCGTTATGACCTTATGGCTTTCTGCTTCAAAGATCACAGTTCCCTCGGGAACCTTCAATACAAGATCCTTTCCGCTCTTTCCGGTTTTTCGGTTACTGCCGCCTTCGTCACCGTTTTCCGCAGAATATTTTTTCCTGTATCTGAAATCCTGAAGGGTATTGAGACCCTTATCGACCTCAAAAATGACGTCTCCGCCCCTGCCGCCGTCACCGCCGTCGGGGCCTCCGGCTGCCACGTATTTTTCCCTGTGAAAGCTGACGTGCCCGTCACCGCCTCTTCCCGATTTAATTGTCACCTCAGCATGATCAGCAAACACCTTACTCTCCTATGATCCTGTATTTATCATTTCCCGCGCAACCGAACAGGGATTATGTCCCACTCAAAAAGACTTCGGACAAAGCCCGAAGTCTTTAAGATTCAATCTTTACATCATTTTGCTTCGACTGCGTATACGCTCGCCTGCTTTCTGTACTTATCTTTTCTCTCAAAACGGAGAACACCGTCGATAAGCGCATATAAAGTATCATCGCCGCCCTTTCCGACATTCTTGCCGGGATGGATATGCGTGCCTCTCTGACGGTATATTATGTTTCCGGCCTTTACAAACTGACCGTCGGCTCTCTTAGCGCCGAGTCTCTTTGCTTCGGAGTCACGTCCGTTCTTTGTTGAACCGACTCCCTTTTTATGTGCAAAGAATTGAAGATCAAGTCTCAGCATCTTTTTATCCTCCTGTCCTTACCCTTCAACAACTCTTAAATACTTCCTTCCGTACTGTTCCTCTATGGAAACCATTCCGAGACGGAAGGTTTTAAGCAGAAGCTCCGATCTCTCCGTTGGCTTTTCATGAAGTCTTGCTTCGATCATTCCTGCATTTCTGTCGATATTTACGATGATCTGCTCATCAGGCAGAAACTGCTCCATCGCGTTAAGCGTGTTTATCGTAAGCATCGAGACGGCCGCGCATATTATATCATTACCTGCTTCGGCAAAAAGCGCATGTCCCGAGACCTTAAATCCTGTGATCTCCTGCGCTTTGTCTCTTATGATCAGAACCTCTATCATACACGCTATGCGTTGATCTTGTCGATCTGAACCTTAGTGTATGCTTGCCTGTGACCGTTCTTCTTGTGATATCCGGTCTTTCTCTTGTAGTGGTAAACGATGACCTTTTTGCCCTTGACCTGATCCACAACCTTACCTGTGACAGTAGCTGAATCAACAAGAGGGGATCCGACGATCATCTTCTCTCCGCCTACTGCGAGAACCTGGTCGAAAGTGACTTCATTTCCGGCCTCGACATCGAGCTTTTCTACATAGATGACATCGCCTTCGGAAACCTTGTACTGCTTTCCACCTGTCGCTATTACTGCGTACATATGGCATAACCTCCTTAATTTTCTCGCTGAATTCGGTGATCCCCGTAATAAGGGGATTCTTATCTGACCTTTTCATGCGGCATACCCCGATATAATATCAATCAAGGGGCTTTAAGTCAAGTGTTATTCTACCCTGATGTACAGTTCTTCCGCACCGAAATCATGAAGCAGCACATAATGGCCGAATACATAATTACGTGTATCCTCATCATCAAAAGCCTGCATTTCTTCTGAGAGTATATAGTGAGGCTGTACCACATCGAGATATTGGAGGACATTGGTTTTTATCTCAGGGTTCAGATGCATAAAATAAGGCAGGTTAACGGGATAACGGTTTGCCGGAAGAAGCTGGTTTACCTCATAGAAGATCATTCCGGATTCCAGATCATATATCTCGTTCCATTCCTCCTGCGGCACAACCGTGAGCACCTCCTTACATTCTTCCACATAATAGTCGATATCTTTATGGTACAGGTCGATGTTTTCCCTGATCTTGAATTTTGTATCCGGATAGTAATGATCCATTATGATCAGGATAAGAATGATCCAGAGCACCCTTCTCTGTATGACTATCCTTTTCTTATCGCGGCGGATCTTTTTTTTCGATGCTTCCGGCTGCGGTCCTGATACATTTTCTCCGGCAGGGTCTTCCGAAACGGCCGATACGCTCCCCTCCTCCGTAAGCTTTTCAGAAGGAACGGCCGTATTTGTTTCATTTCTGAATGCCCTGTTATTCCAGTGTGCGAACATTGACATCACCATGTAAATGAAGCACGGCATGGTCAGCAGAAAATAGTAGTCATAAGGGGTCCCGAGGTGAAGAAAGGCCCAGGTGATAAAGGACAGGAGCAGACCGAATATCCTTAGATAATGCTCTCCTGATTTTCTCGTCGGGATAATAAGTGAAGCAACAAAGCATGTATAACAGATGATAAGCTTTGATTCCCATTCCCAGGAAAAGGTTTCGTAATAATCCGTTCCTCTTTTATAGGCAAATACAAAAGCCGCATAAATAAAATCCTTAAATGCCCCGTTGAGCAGAAAATAAGCGCACATCGGGATAAAGATGATGAAAAAGCCGAGAAAAAAATACCCGATGATCCCCGGGATAAGCCTGGCCCTTTTCTTCATGCAAAGGACTATCAGTACGGTAAAAGCTGCGGCTGCCATGGGAGCACAGGTAGGGACCTTGGATAAGACCATTACGGAAAAAGATATGCCGAAGACAAGCGACGGAAGGAAGAAATCCTCATACTTCTCTTCCTTAAGGTATTTCAGGGTAAGATAAATACAGGCATAGTTGAACGGAAGCATATATTCCTCACAGGTATTACCTCCCCAAAACGGAGATATTGCCGTGAAGGCGGTAAGGATAAAAATTATGGCTGTCTGCCAGGGGCGGATATACAAAAGACAGGTCTTCCATATGAAGATACAGGATACCGAAGCCGCAATGCATTCTATTATGAAGATCCCGACTCTTCCGTGACAGAAGAACTGGCCTATCGCTTCGATAAAGAAGAAGGCGGGGCCTTTAAGGTCAAAATAGTCCCTGTACGGTACCATTCCCTGAGTCATGGCTCTTCCCATCATGCTGTACCATGAGGAATCATAGCCGTAGGAATCCTTGAAGATGGGACTTACCCAGCTGGCTGAAAGCAACACAAATACGCAGCCGCATAAAGCCACGGCTGCGTAAGTTATTATGATCCTGATAATATCAGTCTTCGTCCGAGATGTCGACAAGCTTATCCTTTCTGGCCTCTACCTCTGCCTGCTGGACATCGAACGGTGCCTGCTCATAGCGGTTGAATTCGTATGAGAAGTCTCCCGTTCCTCCTGTCATGGATCTGAGATCGGTATTGTATCCGAATATATTGGATTCGGGTATCTCCGCTTCTATTACCTGTCTGCCGTTTCCGGTGGGATTCATTCCCAGCACTCTTGCACGGCGTTTATTCAGATCACCCATCACGTCTCCGGTAAACTTATCGGGAACATCAACCTTCAAAGACATTATAGGCTCAAGCAGCACGGGATTTGCCTTCATGAAACCGTCCTTGAAAGCCATCCTCGTAGCCATCTTGAAGGACTGCTCTGTGGAGTCGACGGGATGATAGGATCCGTCATAAAGTACACACTTGACACCTACGACCGGATATGCCGCAAGAGGGCCTCTGTCCACAGAGTCGTTAAGTCCCTTCTCTACGGCCGGGAAGTAATTCTTGGGAACCGAACCGCCGACAACCTCTTCGTCAAACTCAAAGGCTTTGGTATTATCACCGAGAGGACTGAATCTCATCTTTACGTGACCATACTGGCCGTGTCCTCCGGTCTGCTTTTTATATTTTCCCTCTACATCGGACTGGCCGATTATCGTCTCCCTGTATGCTACCTTAGGCTTGCTCAGGATGATCTCAACCTTGTAATCGGAAAGGAGTTTCGCCTTTACGACATCAAGATGCTGGTCGCCCATACCTACGAGAAGGGTCTGACGGTTTTCTGCATCGTTAATATTTTTCAGAGTGAGATCCTCGGTACAGATCTTCTGCAACGCCTGTGATAGCTTGTCCACATCGCCCTTGTTTACCGGCCTGTAGCGCATAGGATTGTAGGGTGTAGGCAACGGTATCATCGCAAAATGGATCGGATTGGCCTTGGTCGAAAGCGTATCTCCTGTCCTGGTCTGGTCAAGCTTTGACAGAGCTCCTATGTCACCTGCGTGAAGCTCGCCTATCTCGGAAGCTTTGCTTCCGCACAGTGTATAAAGCTTTGAGATCTTGATCTCCTGATCCCTCGTATCATTGTAAAGTACATCACCTGACTTTATGACACCGGATGCGACCTTGATGATGCTGTATTTTCCGATATACGGATCGACAATGGTCTTCCAGACGAAGGCTGACTTTGCTTTGCTGAAATCATAGTTGGCCTCGAAGACCTCTGATGTCTTGGTGCTGATCCCGGCGAAATTCCTGCCCTGGGGTGAAGGAAGGTATTTTACGATATCATCCATAAGTGTGAAAATACCCTGGACAAGGGTGTTGGATCCGCAGCAGAGGGGAACTATGGTCCCGTCGCATACGGACATATGAAGTGCGGCCCTTATCTCGTCATCGGAGAAAGTCTCACCGCCGAAATACCTTTCCATGAAATCCTCTGAGGTTTCGGCGACCGCTTCCATCAAAGCTTCCTTATAGTTCGTCAGATACTCGGAAAGATAATCGGGAACATCGCATTCTTCTGCCTTGTTCTGCGCATTCCACTTGAAGCCTTTTTCCGAAACGACATTAACATAGCCGACATACTTTTCATTTTCCCTTATGGGGAAATTGAAGGGAGCGATCTTTTTCCCGTAAAGCTCCGTAAGCTCCTCAAGGATCTTACGGAAGGAGGCATCATCTATATCCATGTTGGAGATATAAAAATATCTGGGGATATTGTATTTTTCGCAGAGATCCCATGCTTTTCTGGTCCCTGTCTCAACTCCGGCCTTGCCGTTTATCACTATGATGGCTGATGCGGCGGCCGAAAGAGCCTCTTCTACTTCACCTACGAAATCAAAGAAGCCGGGAGTGTCGAAAACATTGATCTTTGTGTCCTCCCATTCGATCGGGATAACTGATGTGGAAATGGAGAATTTTCTCTTCTGCTCCTCTTTGTCAAAGTCGCTTATCGTGTTGCCGTCATCGACCTTGCCGAGTCTGGTGGTCATGCCGGAGATCAGTGCCATTGCCTCAACGAGGCTTGTCTTACCGGCTCCTCCGTGCCCCAGGATAGCTACGTTACGAATCTTGTCAGTTGTGTAGACTTTCATTTACAAATCCTCCATTTGATAATTAGATTAGCGGTGTCAAAATGATTTTTGACGATTGCTGTAATATTTTACCAAAAACGGGGCTTTTGCACAATGATTTATTGTGGATTATGAACAAGAAGACTGTCTATATCGCTGAAAAATCCCGGATAAGAAATGGATACGCATTCCGGGTCTGTGATGGTCGTCTCACCGTCAGCGGCAAGCCCTGCCACCGCAAAGGACATCGCGATCCTGTGGTCTGCTGCATCGTCAATCAATGCTCCCTTAAGCGGATGCGGTCCGCCGTGAGAATTTATGATGAATCCGTCCTCCGCAGCTTCTATATCCGCTCCCATTGCCTTAAGGTTTTTCGTGACCAGGGCTATACGGTCGGATTCCTTCACCTTGAGCTCCGCAGCATCTTTTATCACCGTACTTCCTTCCGCAAAGGATGAAACAACCGCAATCAGGGGAAGCTCGTCTATAAGGGCCGGTATAATATCTCCCGATATCTCCGTGCCGTGGAGGGCAGAATGCCTGATACGTATATCCGCTACAGGCTCGCCCGCAGAGGTCCGGAGGTTCTGAAGCTCCAGGCTGCCTCCCATATCCCTGAAAACCCGTATGATCCCGTCCCTTGTAGGATTGATCCCGACGTTTTCCAGGGTGATATCGCTCCCCGGGGTTATAAGAGCTGCTCCCATAAAATATGCCGCTGAAGAGATATCTCCCGGAACATCCATATCCCCCGCAGTCAGTTTATTGCCGGGAACGATCCTGACCTCCGTGCCAAGGGATACTATATCCGCTCCCATAGCCTTAAGCATGAGCTCCGTGTGATTTCGTGATAAGGCAGGTTCCCGGATAACGGTTTCACCCTTTGCATACAGGGCAGCCATGAGAAGGCAGGATTTGACCTGCGCCGAAGAGATGGGCAGATCGTAGCTTATGCCGTGCAGCTTTGAAGGGTTTATCCTTAACGGAGCGCAGTCATTGCCGTTTACCGAGGCAATATCGGCTCCCATGGCCCTTAGAGGCTCTATGATCCGTTTCATGGGACGTTTCCTTATTGAAGCATCACCTGTGAGCGATGAATGAAAATCCTGTCCCGCAAGCAATCCGGATATGATCCTCGTGGTAGTGCCGGAATTTCCGCAGTCAAGGATCTCCCGGGGCTCCTTCAGGCCATACAGTCCCGCTCCGTGTACGACAACAGAGGTTCCGCCGTCGTACTCGATATCTACCCCCATGGATCTGAAACAGTTTATCGTGGATATGCAGTCCGCACCGTTAAGAAATCCCGTGATATGTGATGTTCCCTCAGAGATGGCACCGAGCATCACGGCACGGTGTGAGATTGACTTATCTCCCGGAACTCTTATTATACCGTTAAGCTTTGACGCTCTTTTTATCTTCATGAGCCGATGATCGAATTCCTGTAATCCCTTGCTTCCTTGAACAGCTTAAATAATGCATCGCCGTCGCCTTTTGATATAAGATCACGGACATCCTTCAGATCATTGATATAATCATCAAGCAGACGTGTCAGATTGTCTTTATTCGCAAGGCAGATCTCCTCCCACATGGTGGGATCCGAGGACGCTATCCTTGTGGTATCCTTAAAGCCTCCCGCCGCAGCCTCCTTCATATATTTCTCCGGAGTATCATTATCCATCAGAAGCTTTACAAGCATGTAGGCTGCCATGTGGGGAACATGTGAAATGCCCCCGACGATGAAATCATGCTTTTCCTCATCCACCGTGATCGGATTACAGCCGATGGATCTTATCAGCTCCTCGAAGCCTTTTATATCATCTTCTGTTGCCGCTTTTGAAGGAGTGATGAAGTAATAACAATCCTTCAGAAGCTCTTTTGATGCATTGAAATAAGTGGATTTTTCCCTGCCTGCCATCGGATGACCGCCTATGAAATGAACTCCGCTCATTTTTTCGGATACAGCCTTATGAATATTAGACTTTGTGGAGCCTACATCTGTCAGCACCGTCTTATCCGTAAGATAAGGCTTGAGCGCGGAAAGGAAGGAAATATTGGTCTGTACGGGAGCACAGAGAAAAATATAATCACAATCCCTGAAGCTATCATCTATTTCAAATGTGGCAATATCGATCACTCCGTCCTTCATGGCCTGTACCAGCGGATCTCTTGATCTGTTGTAGGCCGCTATCGTTGCCTCCGGATACTTATCCCTTATTGCCATTGCTACGGATCCGCCTATGAGACCCAGACTTACAAAACCGACTTTCATTTTTTCCTATACCATCCTGTAATGTTTTTTCTCATATTATCTTATCATGATTTAGTCGCCAAAAGTACTGAATCACTGTTTTGACTTTTTCCGTTTGTATCATATCACATCTTTCAGTCATAAAAGAAGCATTGCATCACCGAAGGAGAAAAATCTGTATCTTTCCTCAACCGCCTCCCGATACGCCCGCATGACATTATCATAACCTCCCAGAGCCGAAACAAGCATTATAAGCGTTGAACCGGGAAGATGAAAATTAGTTATCAGCGCATCTGTGACCCTGAAATCATATCCGGGGTAAATAAAGATATCTGTCTCTCCGCTTCCCGCTCTGACCCTTCCGTTTTCATCCGCCGCGGCCTCTACCGTCCGGCAGGAAGTGGTACCTGCACAGATGATCCTTCCTTTTCCCTTTTCATGTACCGAATTGATCTTAGCGGCTGCATCCTCCGAAATGCTGTACCATTCAGTATGCATATGATGCTCAAGGATATTCTCTTCCTTTACCGGTCTGAAGGTTCCGAGTCCGACGTGAAGAGTCACATATGCGATCCCTGCGCATTTCTTTTCTATCTCTTTTAACAGCTCACCGGTGAAGTGAAGACCGGCAGTCGGGGCTGCGGCAGAGCCCTCGTATCTTGCATATACTGTCTGATACCTGTCCTTATCCTTGAGCTTATGTGTTATATACGGAGGGAGCGGCATCTCACCGAGGGAATCAAGGACTTCCTCCCATATACCGTCATATTCGAAACGAACGAGCCTGTTCCCATCCTTTGCGACATCCTCTACAGAGGCCCGGAGTCTCCCGTCTCCGAAGCTTATCCGTGCTCCCGGACGAAGCTTCTTTCCGGGACGCGCCAGACATTCCCATACATTATCTCCTCTGTTCCTTAGAAGCAGGAGCTCTGCCGATGCTCCGGTATCCTCCTTTGTCCCGAGAAGCCTTGCCGGGATGACCTTTGTATCATTCAGGACCAGCAGATCATCCGGCTTGATATATCCGGTAATATTATGGAAAACATCGTGTGTTATTTCACCTTTGGTCCGGTCAAGTACAAGCAGTCTTGAGTCGTCTCTTTTTTCGAGCGGATCCTGGGCTATGAGCTCCTCCGGGAGGTCATAGCAGAAATCGGATCTCAGGAGTTTCTCACTCATGACCTGAGTTCTATTCCCAACGTCTCAAGGCCGTTCAGTATCTTCTTCATCACGGTATTTATATCATCATCCGAAAGGGTCTTATCCTTTGCCCTGAATACAACAGTATAGGTCATGCTCTTGTAGCCCTCTCCTATCTGTACACCTTCATAGATATCAAAAAGCCGGAAGCTTTCAAGTATCTTTCCGCCACGCTGCACTATCAGGTCATCTATATCCTGAGCGGTAACGCTCTCAGGTACTATCATGGAGAGATCTCTTGAGACTGACGGGAATTTGGCAAGTCCCGAGTATCTGGGCTCAAATGAAGCTCTTTTCACTATCTCCGGCATATCAAGTACGGCGATATACGCTTCGGCCTTTGCCATTTCATAGGCCTTTGCCGTAAGCGGATGCACCTGGCCGATATAGCCTATCACTGCTCCGTCATAGACGATATCTGCCTGACGTCCGGGATGCAGATACGGGCGTTTTGAAGCGCTGTACTTTACGCGTTCCTT
>CACZRA010000074.1 GCA_902783395.1 uncultured Lachnospiraceae bacterium | reverse complement strand
TGAGCAGATGGAATCGAAGCGGATCAAAAGATATGTGATACTCAGTTATATTGTTTTCTGGTTTATGGTTTTGGGAATCTGCGGAACAGCAAGCATGTTGTTGTCATGACTGGACTTTGTTTTATTATGAACTATTTTATGGAAAAACACGACAATCTGATCTATGGCATAGTCATACATTTCTGCTTTAATTTCCTGTATTGTTTTCTTCAGGTTGATATATGGTTCTATGTGATACTGTCAGTTGTATATCTGATCATCATTGCGGCAATATGCGGTCTGAGAACCCGGCACTCTTTAAGCCATTGACATTACACAGACCTTTTCTTAAGATTGATTTTCAGTCAACCATCGAAGGAACAAAATGAAAAAGTACTTATATATCGTAAAAACCCAGATCATAAAGAGCATGACATATGAGTTCAACGTTTACGGGAACATCATCATGCAGGTCATAATCATGCTGATCGGTGTAACGCTTATCCGCGGAGGAATCTATATCTTTCTCGGAAGCACCTCTTTTCATACGAGAAGCGCCGTGGACTTCGGACAGTATACACAGGAGATCATGGACAAGACAACAAGGAATAGAATAATTTATTTGGAAGATAAATGATTTTTACGACGGGAAACAGAAATGCTGAAAATTACAAAAAATATATCGTGATCACCATTGCGGTCTTTGCCGTATTTCTGTCCGCATGTTACGGAACGCCGGATGAGCAGACAAGAAAAGGCAGGGAAATAATGGAAGCCTTTCTTTCGGAGCGAAGCCCGGAAAGCTATTCTGTAGATACAGCTTATAAGGATCTGCTGCGGACTGCACCGGATGCAGTCGAGGAAACCTGCTTTGTGCACGGGGATTATACGATCGACGGTGACAGATACGAGTACTGGGTGAATACCGATACCGGTGAGATCTTTACTTCTGAGAAAACAGAAGAGTTCAGGAAGGCAGGATATGAACTTATGCTTGAAAAACTGGGGCTTGATCCGGCTGATGCTAAAGGTTCCTGCGATATCATTTCGGAGGCTCCGAGATCATGGGTGGTACCGGTTGATACAGACAGCAGTGAGTATTTTAGGAACGGGTTTGATAACGGTGATGTAGGGTTTGCGGTCTGGATCGCGGTAAAGGGAAGCGGATTTACCAAAGATCGCTGGACTCCTGAGGATACATCAGACTGGAATAAAAGCGAAGCATTTATTGAGGTTATTTCTGATGATAATGAGCCGTTCCCCGATGGTTTCGGTTATTATAAATTTAACGAGTGGGAGGGGGCAAAGTACAGATTATCAAAGGATAACGTAGAATACACGCCTGCCCTTGATGCTCCTGTTGTCATTACCGGAACATGGGTGACATCATCCGTGGGGTATGAGTATTACGGTACATCGCAGCCTGAATATTATGTACAGTTTACCGACTCGGAAATAATATATGGTCATATGAACGGTGAAGTATTTGAGCAGGATCATGCCGATAAGATATGCAGCATTGAGGAGATCGCCGCGGGAAAATATGTTGTCCAGGCGGAGACTTCAGGAGGTTCACGGTATACATATCGTACCAGTGAAGATAATAATGATATTCTGAATTATTACAAGACATGGAATGAGGAGGAGTTTCCGAAGAAATACAGAGGCGGCGCATCTCTTACCAGAGAGAGTTCATAGAACCGTCCCCTTTTTCCTTCCGTTTTATACCAACCAACGCTTAGGGACAACTGACATTACTGTTCAGTGCCGAGCCACAACGATGCCATGTGCTGAATTGTAACCAACTGACATCAGCAGATGGATAACAGATATCATCGTCATGTCAGTGTGATCTGTGGTACAATCAAAGCCATGGAACCTGCATTTATCTTATTTCTTATATTTGGAATATGTCTCATTCTGGCGGCCGGCTGGATCTTGATCCTGAAGGATCCGCGGGATTCGATCTTTTTCGTACGGGCGCATTCTCTCCGGAAGAAACCCCTTGAGGAAGCAAAAAAGGATGCCGGACTGACCGCGAAGTACGTTGCGATCGTCGGGATATGCATCATTGTGCTCAGCATTCTCGGGGGGCTTCTCGTAAAATAGCGGGTATGTTCAGTCCTTCGAACCTGCGGTTTTCGATCGGCGACTATGCCGACGGAGACATACTCCTGAATGGATATTATGATAAATC
>CACZRA010000073.1 GCA_902783395.1 uncultured Lachnospiraceae bacterium | reverse complement strand
TCAGGGTGTTCGGGGTTCGAGTCCCCGGAGGCGCACTGAGCACTGGTTCTGTGGACATTGAGCCATGGGGTTGGTGCTTTCTTTTTCGAGGCGTGGCTCAGTTTGGTAGAGCGCTGCGTTCGGGACGCAGAGGCCGCAAGTTCAAATCTTGTCGCCTCGATATAGATACAGGGCATCCGCAGGATGCCCTGTATCTATATCAACCGAAAAAAACCAGTGGCCTCATAAGCCCCGAACGCTGTGAGGGACGCAGGGCAAAAACAGCCCTTTGGCTGTTTTTGGGCGCCGTATAGATGCGCTGGGCGCATCTGGCGCCGGGCAGCGCAGCAAAAACAACCCTTTGGAAGGAGCAGCATGAACTATATCGTACTTGATCTGGAATGGAATATGGGTACTCCGCGGGAAGAGTTGAAGGTTATGCCCTTTGAGATCATTGAGATAGGGGCGGTAAAGCTTAATGAGGACAAAGTCGAAACAGAACGTTTCTCAAAACTGATCCATCCACGGGTATACCGCAGGATGCATTGGAAAAACAAAAGTATAGTTCATATCGAAAACGCGGATCTGAAGAAGGCAGAAAGCTTTGAAGAAGTATATTCGGAATTTCTTGCCTTCTGTGGAGAAGAACCTTATATTTTCTGTACCTGGGGTGATACCGACCTTACCGAACTTCAGAGAAATATATATTATTTTGACTGTATACCTCTGGCTGAGGGACCTTTGGAATATCTGGATGTACAAAAGCTGAACGGATACAGTACAGGGATGCATAAAAAAAGGATATCCCTGGAAAAAGCCGTGGAAGAGCACCATATCGCGGAAATATCCGATTTTCACAGAGCCGTAAATGATGCCGCATATACCGCAGAGGTCCTGAAGAGTATAGACAAAAGCATAGAAAAGTACACTTCGTTTAATAATTATTATGTCCCGAAGGATATTGATTCCGAGATAATAAGGGATTACGGGGATTATATAAAGCACATATTCCGGTGCTTTAAGGATAAGCAGAGACTTATCCATGATAAAAGGGTGAGGTCCCTGTTTTGTCCGGTATGCAAAAAGGAGCTGGAAAAAGAAATACCGGTTTTCTCAACGAACGGTAAAAACTATCTGATGGCCGGAAATTGTACAGAACATGGCATGGTAAAGGCAAAAATCCGGATAAAAAAGAACGAACAAAAGGATCAACCCTACGCCGTAAAAACCATACGCATAATTAATGACGAGGAAAAAATGATCCTGGAAAACAAATATCAGAAATTTATATCATCGAAGTCCGAATGATATCTTTTCCTTCTCTTTTTTATATCTCTTCGTCTGCTGATCGCATTTCCGAAATTATATGTTTTCATTATATGAATGATCACCACTACAGCAGCTATGGCAACTATTCCGATCAATACGTACGGAATGAATCTGGTCACATCTACATAAGTAACCTTTTGTTCAGTTGTATTTCCTGCCAGCAGTTCTTCAACATTTGCGGTGTTTTCAACGGTTTTCTGTTCTTCAAGTATCAGATCGCATTTTCCGACATATTGTCCGTCCAGATCATATAGCACCTCCCCTATAATATTGTCCTTCGGATGATCATAATAATCCGTATGTGATTCAAGTTCAGAAAAAGGTTTGTTTTCCGGCAGAATGACATATCCTGATGTATCAAGTGTAATAAAAGAACGAGTATCACCGAAGGTATTGTCTTCGGTCTGGAAAAAGCCGGCCTCCTTCATACTGTATCGGTCGTCATTTTCCGAAATATTATATTTTGAATAATTGCTGAAACCGAAATCGAAAAGAGAGCGGGTATCTGTGTAGTTTTTCTCGGATTCATCCTTCATGACAACACATATCAGAGACAATCCGTTAAGCTCGGCTACTGTGACAAGAGTGGCTCCTGCAGCCATTGTATAGCCGGTTTTTCCCCAGATCACGGGTTCATAGGCATAGGCCAATCCCTCATACATTTTATGATGGTTCAGAAGATGTATCTCGTCGGGTTGTGTCGGTGTGACGGGAACATCATAAGTCCTCATTGAAGCAAGCCGTTTGCAGGTATCGTTGTCATTGAATGCCTTTGCTATTATAGCCATGTCATGTGGAGATATATAGTGATTGTCATTCGGCAGGCCGTTTGCGTTTTCAAAATGTGTGTGGGTGCATCCAAGCTCTTCGGCTCTTTTATTCATGAGATCAACAAAGTCTTCGATCGATCCCGAAACGTGTTCCGCTATGGCGGATGCAGCTTCATTGGCCGATGCGAGCATGACGCACAGGATAGCCTCCTCCATTGTTATTGATTGTCCTACGTCAAGTCCCACGTTTGAAGATCCGCGGTCTATACCGAAGACAGCCTCGTTTGACATGGTTACGGTTTCAGACAGTGAGCTGTTTTCAACGGCAAGCAGACAGGTCATCACCTTTGTAATGGAGGCCGGAAAATACGGCTCATCCATATTCTTCTGATAGAGGATCACACCGCTCTGCGCATCCATAAGTATAGCTCCCTCTGCTGTTATTCTGGGGGCGGCGATATCGCCGAGGGTCTGTGAAGGCATATAAAGAGCAGCGGATTCCGATACGCTTTCGTCCATCGGTTCTTCCTCTTCCGTCTCCTCTTCTTTTTCTTCTACTTTTTCTTCTGAATCTTCCGACACGGATTCATCGGCTAAAGCGATAAGGGACATGGCGTGTGTCATAAAAAGGCAGAAGGACAGCAGAAACGTTACAAGTATTTTATATATTGATTTTTGTTTACGTCGATGTAGTATAGTCATGATAAGGATTATTTTATGATGCATTGGTAAAAAGGTCAAAGCTGTACGGAGGCATTATGCGTTTAAGACATATACCGGGATCGGAAGAGGAGATAGAGCTGAGCACATGGGTCTATCACAGTCCTGAAGAGGTGAGGGAAAACATCGGTTCCCCCCTTTATATCGAGATCGGAATGGGAAAAGGCAGGTTTATTATGGAGAACGCCTTTTCAAATCCGGGTATTTATTACATAGGAATAGAAATGTATGAAAGCGTAATGGTAAAGGCTACAAGAAAGCTGGATAGATTGCCGGAGGAAAAAACACCTCATAACCTGAGGTTTATCCGTATGGATGCAAAGGATATAAATGACTACTTTCCCGATGAAAGCGTGGACCGGATATACCTCAACTTTTCGGATCCCTGGCCAAAGACAAGACATGCACACAGAAGACTGCCGTCTGCTCAGTTTCTGGAACGGTTTTACAGGATATTAAAAGCAAACGGGGAGATAGAATTTAAGACGGACAACAGGGAGTTATTTGATTTTGCTATGGGGGAGTATGAAAAAGCCGGTTTTTCTTTAGAGTATCATTCTTATGACCTCCATAGCGATGAAGAAGAAATGAAAAGAAACATCATGACCGAATATGAAGAAAAGTTCTCCGCAAAGGGAAACAGGATTTGCAAATATAGAATAAAAAAGATAAAGTAAATTTATGGCGGATTCCAATATTACCAAAAACGCTCTTGCTATGGCGCTAAAACGGCTGATGAAGACCAGAGGCTTTGAAAAGATCTCAGTTTCCGAGATCTGCAAAGAGTGCGGCATGAACCGTAAAAGCTTTTATTATCATTTCAGGGATAAATATGATCTGGTCAATTGGATATTCTACGTTGATTTTCTGGGAAAATTACAGATAGCTTCATATGAGAGCGGATGGGATGCCCTGCGTGACCTTTGTGAAAGATTTTATGGGGAAAGGGATTTTTATCTGGAAGCGCTGAGCATAGAAGGACAGAATTCATTCCATGATTATCTGATCGATACGCTCCGGCCCCTTATAGCCTATTTTACGGAAGATGTATTTAAGGGCGGACCGGAACAGGATTTCTTTTACGTTTTCTTTGCGGATGCTTTTTTACATGCCATAACGCGCTGGCTGAAGGATGACATGCAGATGGCGCCGGAGGTTTTCGTGGATAATCTTCGCGGTATATTCAGGCATATAGCCTTTAAGGTTATGAAGGAGGCAGAAAGGGAGGAGCTGTCAACTTAAGCGCCTCGATGATGTCGGTATCGAGTATGTTGATATCCGAACCGGCAGGATAGATTATATCTCCCTCCGATGAGATCTCAAAAATAAAAGGCATATCGGATATCATTTCATTTACCAGCCGTATATCAGAGTATACATCCCAGACTAAAATGGGATATTCCTGTTGCATCCTGCTGTTTTTTGCGAATTTTCCGGCAAGCCCCTTATCGCTGTCCTTCTGTATCAGGAAGATAAAAGCGCTTCCGTAGGAAAGCCAGGAATTGATGTATTCGTCGTCTGAGAAACGCTCGACTTCATCTGCTCCGTATCTATAGTGGATCACGTATAAAGCTTTCATTTTACGGAGCATAAAACAGACTGATTCAGCATTCTCTGCTTCTATATTTATGGAAATAACGGCATTTCCTGTTTCCTTTATTTTTTCTGCATGCTCCTTTGAAATCTGTGCGTCATTGATAAAAAGAAAAAAGGCGCATTCGGGATGATCGGAAAAAATCCGGACAAGCTCAGAGTCATCCGGCATGCCGTGTTCTTTTATTATCACGTATGTATTTACACCCAGAGGAGAAAGACGGTTTATTATCCCGTCTATATCTTTGGCTTTGAGGCGGCATATGGGGTCTTTATCATAATGGATCTGTACAACCCAGGGCAGCATATACCCTCTTTTTTCTGATTCGCGTCTTATCAGCCGGGCTCCGTAGGTCCAACTGTCGTAACCCATATTGAGGCCGAAGGTCTTAATGGATTTATGATCCACGGCGGCAAGAAAATCCTCCAGCATTTCATAATAGGGACTGTCATCATTTTTCAGAAGATTGGTAATATGACCGAAAGAAGCCTTTTGAAAACGGCCCTCAGAAAACTGCTTGCCCATATCGGCAAGACGCCTCAGTGACCTTTTTGGATCATCGGTGACATCCCGTATACCCCGGTCAACGACCGTCTCTATCAATACTCTTGAAAAGTTCTTTTTATCCATACCGCCTCTTTCTGTATATTATGATACAAACGCCAAAAGTCTGACTTTGGGCGTTGTATCAAAATAGTGCTTCAGTACTTTTGGCGACTTAATCATATAATGATTGTCCATGCTTTAATGCTTTCGGTAAACGGTCAGATTACGGAAAATGTGGAAAGGAAGCTGTTTAAGGTAAAACAATGATACTATGCGCCTGCTTATGTATATGGTAGAATAAACAGATAATGCTGACAGGAAAGGAAGTTTCCGGATATGAAGATTAATAACTATTTTAAGGATCAGAAATGGATACCTTATGCTCTGGCAGGGTGTGTGATCGTCTTGTTCTATCTGCTGGCCAGTCACATACACTATCTTTTTATCGGTATAAGGTATTTCATAGGATTTATCTCTCCCGTACTGATCGGTATGATAATGGCCTATATCCTGGATCCACTCTGCAAGCTGTTTGAAAAGCAGCTGTACGGCCTAAGGGAGAAGCCGGCTATAAGACGGCTTGTTGCGGTATGGATAACGATCATCCTGGTAATACTTACTCTGGTTATATTCATGTTTGCGCTGGTACCGCAGGTTGTAAAATCTTTGGGAACCTTTTTTTCCAATTTTGATTCGTATGCCAACAGCCTGCAGGCCTTTCTGAATGAAATTAGTCTTGATTCCGAGAAGGGCTTTATTGATATTTCAAGCATTACCAATATCCTGGATAAAACAATAGAAAATATAGCGTCCTATATACAAAAAAATCTCGGACATATTGTGAATTCTTCATTAAATGCGGGAAAAATGGTGGTAAATACGGTTATGTCATTCATTCTCGCCATATATATGCTCTGTGATAAGGAAAGGATCCAAAAGGGCTGGAGGAGACTGCTGCAGGGTCTTTTTTCCGAGAAATATTATGCCGAGATATCGGCTTTCTGGAAAAGATGCAACGAGATCCTTATCAGATATATAGCCGGAGATGTTCTGGACGGAGTTATTGTCGGGATCGTAAACTTTCTTTTCATGATTCTGGCAGGGATGGATTATGCGGCTCTTATTTCCGTAATAGTCGGTGTCACCAATCTCGCTCCTACCTTCGGTCCCCTGATAGGAGCTGTGATCGGAGCGTTTTTCCTGGTGTTTGTTAATCCGTGGTATGCACTTTGGTTTTTGATTTTTACGGCGGTTCTGCAGACACTTGACGGATATATAATAAAACCCAGATTGTTCGGAAACACATTGGGAGTATCTTCTTTGTGGATACTCATTTCAATTATTGTACTGGGCCGTATGTTCGGTATAGCGGGAATCCTTCTTGCGATCCCGTTTGCAGCGATATCGGATATCATATACAAGGAGGCCATACTGCTTAATCTTGAACGCAGGAAGGAAAAGAAAAAAGCGAAAAGCGTGAGGGAAAAAGCAGATGAAGCGGAAGATCCTTCACAAGCGGAGTCTGCGGCAGAACACAAAAAATGATCTTTGAAACCCATGCCCATTATGATGACAGCAGATTTGACGCGGACAGAAGGGAGCTTCTGAGCAGCCGGCTGCCTGCAGCCGGTGTCGATAAAGTAATGAACGTTGCCTCAGATTTTGCTTCATTAAAGACTACAAATGAGTTAACGGGAGAATACCGGAATGTTTACGGGGCATTGGGACTGCATCCTTCGGAGATAAGGGATATGTCGGAGGATACAGTTGACGTGATAAAACGGCTTGTAATTAATAATCCGAAGATAAGGGCTATAGGCGAGATAGGGCTTGATTATCATTATGAGGGTTATGACGTAAATGAGCAGAGCGCAGCCTTTATCCGGCAGATAGATCTCGCAAAAGAACTGGAACTCCCGGTGATCGTACACTCCAGAGACGCAGCTTCTGACACGATGAGGATCATCAACGAGCGCTATACAGGAAAAGAAGAACGGATAAACGGTGTTATTCACTGCTTTTCATATTCAGCAGAGGAGGCCCGAAAATATATCCGCCTCGGATTTGTTATCGGTGTCGGCGGTGTGGTGACCTATAAAAACGGCAGAAAACTTAAGGAAACAGTAAAAGATATCCCCCTCGACAGGATGGTTTTGGAAACGGACTGTCCTTATCTTTCTCCGGAACCCTTCAGGGGAGAGAGAAATTCATCGGTTAACCTGAAATATGTCATAAAGGCTGTAGCGGAGATAAAGGACATATCGGAGGAGGAAGTGGAAAAGGTCACATATGATACAGCGCTCAGGCTGTACGGTTTTATATGAGATCAGAGCGTTTAGTAGATAATACCAAAGCCATACTGAGCAGATACGGCTTTACGGCCAGTAAAAGGTTCGGACAGAATTTTATTACGGACCGTACCGTACTGGAGGATATAGTAAGGGTTTCCCGGCTTACGAAGGAAGAAGATGTACTGGAGATAGGACCGGGATTGGGTACACTTACCGAGTATCTTGCGGAATCGGCAGGAAGGGTGTGCGCTGTAGAGGCAGATAAGAAGCTTATTCCCGTACTGAAGGAGACCCTGAGCAGATATGACAATATCGAGATAATAAACGGGGATATATTAAAGACGGATATTGTCTCACTGATGAAGGGCAGACCTTTCAGGATAGTGGCTAATCTTCCGTATTATATCACTACTCCCGTTATCATGTCCCTTTTGGAATCGCATATCCCCTGCAGATCCATAACCGTAATGGTTCAGAAGGAAGTCGGGGAAAGGATGACAGCAAAACCCTGTAATAAAAGCTACGGAGCTCTTACTCTTGCGGTTAATTATTATACCGATCCCGCGATCATACGGACGATACCGGCGAGCTCTTTTATTCCTTCACCAAAGGTGGATTCCGTTATAGTACATATGGATGTCCCGGAAAAGCCTGAGGTGCCGGTAAAGAATGAAGCTCTGATGTTTTCTTTGATAAGAGGGGCTTTTAACCAGAGAAGAAAAACTCTGGTCAATGCTCTTTCGGGATATGAAAAGCTTGATATTCCAAAGGAAAGACTTACGGAGGCCATAGTATTGACAGGTGCAAAGGGGACCGCAAGAGGAGAAGAGCTGTCGCTGGAGCAATTTGCCCGCCTTGCCGATATTCTTTCGGAATGACAGGCAAGATATTGTAGTGAACAGTATTTTTATGATACAATATATAGATTGTACAGGGGAGAGCAGTATAATTCAGAACCGGTAAGCCCGTAAATCGGGATCACCGCATCAGAGGCACAAAACTTTGGATAAGTACGAAAAAAAAGTCAGAGTGAATCAGATAGTAGCCTGCATAAAAAAGGGAGAGTATCTTGACGCGCAGGAGATTGCCGATACCATAGACTGGCGACAGGAAAAAAGCATCCGTACTCTGAGGATGGTCAGTGAAGTATATAAGATAAATAAGAGATACGATGATTCGCTTGCCGTATTAAATCTGGCGTATGAAAAAAACCCGGAAGATCCCATAAAAAGAAAAATAGTATATGATCTGTGCGAGCTGGCAATAAAAATGGGACAGTTCGGTATAGCCGTCCGTTTCATGAAAGAGTTTTCCAGATTTGCCCCTAAGGATCCGGGACGCTACATATTACAATACCGTCTTCTGAAGGCTACGGATGCGGATTATTATGAACGGATAGAGCTGCTGGAGGAATTTAAGAGCAAGCATTTCGGTGATTTTGACGGCAGATGGGCCTATGAACTGGCATACCTGTACCACCTGACAGGAAAAGGTGATAAGTGCGTAGAGTGCTGCAATGAGATTGCCCTGTGGTTCGTTACGGGTCCTGTGGTAATAAAGGCTCTTAAGCTGAAAAGGGAGCATGAGCAGCTTTCATATGAAGAAGAACAGAAGATCGCAAACGCAGATCAGGGAATAGATGACGAGGAAGTCTTATATCAGAAGAAGCATAAAACGGATACCGCTCCTGTCTATATGGATACTACTCCCGTAATAGGAGACGGATTCAGTACGGGAGATGCGGAGGACAGGCTTGGTGCGGCAGAGCCGGATTACCGTAAGGATATGACCGGGCAGGATGATCTTGCTCAGTTATCCCAGCTGGGTGAGACCGATCAGGATCCGCAGGGTCTGAAAATTGAAGTTAAGAAGGTAGACCCTTCCATGGAGCCTACGATAAGGATGGCGGAAAAACTAACCGGACCGTCCATAATGTCAAGGGAGACCAACATTCTTCCCAAAATAAACAAATCCCTGCCTCAGACGGAAAATAACGAGTCTCCTGTTTCCGAACCTGAACAGCAGAAGCTTCCAGAGCCGGTGCCTGATAATGAAACAGCTGACCAGAAAACGGATAAGATCCCCTTTGATCTAGATTTACCGGACGAAAAAGAGGATATTAAGGAAATAAAAGACGCCATATCCCAGACGGGAGCTATAGCGCAGCAGGAAATATCCGTGAACCTTGATAAGTTCAGTACGATGAATCTGCAGGCTGAGCTTCGGGAAAACATGGAAAAGCTGCAGGAAGAGACCGGAGAACCCTTAAGGGAGAAGGAAGAAAAGCTGCCGGACAGGGTCGCAGAGCCCGACAGGGAGCTTACCGAGCTGAAAGCTGAAAGCGATACCCGTCCGATGAAGGCAGAGACTGCTCCCAAAATCGAACCGGCAGAGAAACAAACTGGACCGGTCTCCGAACCGTCCCGTTCGGTCCCGGATGAAATGACGGAGAAGGATCCCATGTCTGATCCTTTTAGAAATTATATCTCGCAGGAAATGGATGGTCAGATGCAGCTCAACGTACCGGATGAAGAGCCGGTGGATGAGAAGCAGATAACCGGCCAGATGGATATACAGAGTGTACTGGAAGAGTGGGACAAACTGCAGGAGGAGGCAAAAGAGAAACGGATAAAAGCCGCAAAGCAGAGATCCCTTGAACAGACAAATGAGTTATCAAGGCCTTTGGCAAAGGTTCTTCCGGGATATGAACTCCGGACGACCGTGGAAGAAAAAGAAGAAAAGGAAAAAGGAAATGAAGAGCAGACGGAAGAAACCGGTGTTTCCGATATTTCCGCGGCGCTTGAGTCAAAGATAGATTCATCCGGGAAGGATGAGCCTTCTATGGACGAACCGGAGACCGATCTTTCATATGAAGAGGCTGAAGTTCCGGAAGATACCTATGGAGAGGAAACAGAGCCTGAAGAAGATGAGGAACCGAAAGAAGAGACCGTAAAGAAAGTACCGGAGCCTGAACCGGCAGCTGAACCTGACAGGAAAAAACCTCATTTTGTAACCTATGAAACAGTAGAGTTGCCGTCAGTTTTTGACAGCTTCTTAAATATAAAGGGATTGCCGCCGCAGCTTAAAGAGGCAGAAGACAGGATGTCAATGGAGGCTTCTCACGGAAATGTCCTGATCATCGGGAGCGAACATGCAGCCCGTATGGAGCTGATCCAGGCGATAGTCCGGGATATGGGCGAGAAGGAGTCAAAGGGGGAGATAAAGGCCGCGGCCATCGATGCGGATACATTTAACAATAAGGATGTCGCAAAATCGGTCAAGGCTCTTGCGGGAAATGTGCTGATCATTGAAGGAGCGGGCCGGCTTTCCGATGACGCCATGAATGCCCTCTTAACAACGCTTGCGGAAGAGAAGCCATCAGGAGAAGAGATCGACATCCTCGTGATCCTTGAGGATTCCAAGGGAGGAGCAAAGGATCTTAGCGAGTATAACGACTTTGACAAAGTGTTTGATGTTCTGGTTGACATCCCTACCCTCAGTAATGACTACCTTGTCGATCACGCAAAGAGCTATGCCATGGATAAGGGATATACCCTGGATGACATGGCTGTGCTTGCTCTTTATCAGAGAATAGATGAAAGACAGACGGCAGATCATGTCGTGACATCTGACGAAGTAGAGCATATAATAGATGCAGCGATAAAAAAAGTAAACAAGAAAAACCTGAAGCATCTGGGAGATGTTCTGTTCGGGAAGCGGTATAACGATGAGGATATGATAGTTCTCAGGGAAAAAGATTTTGTGAAGTAAACAATCCTTATGGGGGGATATGATGGCGGAAAAGAAGAAAAATCCTAAAACAAAAACAAAGCATGCGGCAGCGGAAAAAATGTTTTTCAGCAAAGATGACGCCTACTTCTTCGGACAGGGAGTGCATTATGATATATATAAAAAACTTGGCGCCCACCCCTCCGCAGAGGATGGAAAAGAAGGGTATTTTTTTGCCGTATGGGCTCCCCATGCGAAATATGTGGCTGTGACCGGAGAATTTAACGGATGGGATACCGGCGCGGATGCCATGGTCTGTGATAATGAGATCGGTGTCTGGACAAAATTTATTCCGGATGTAAAAGAAGGCGCAATGTATAAGTATTATATAGTAAGCGCTTCAGGAGAAGGACTGTATAAAGCCGATCCATACGCCGGATTTGCTGAGGAAAGGCCGGGGACCGCATCAAGAACCTTTGATCTCTCACACTTTGCGTGGAAGGACAGTAAATGGATGAAAGAACGCGCAAAGAAGGACATGAATAAGGAACCCATGGCGATATATGAATGCCATATCGGTTCCTGGATGAAGCATCCGACAGACGAAAATGACGGCTTTTATTCATACAGGGAATTTGCCGACAGGATATGTGAATACTTGAAGGATATGCCTTTTACGCATATTGAGCTGATGGGTATAGCCGAGCACCCCTTCGACGGATCCTGGGGATATCAGGTTACCGGCTATTACGCTCCCACCTCAAGATACGGTAACCCTGATGAT
>CACZRA010000072.1 GCA_902783395.1 uncultured Lachnospiraceae bacterium | reverse complement strand
TGCAAACACCCGCTCGATATCCTTTTCGTTGGCAAGATCACCCTGTACAAAAGATCCCCACTTTACCGCCTCCCGGTGACCGTATACAAGGTTATCAAAGACTATAGTCTCATACCCTTCCTTATTCAATTGTTTATTAATATGGGAGCCGATATATCCGGCTCCCCCACAAACTAATACCGCCATTTTTTCCCTTTAATCTTTTTTTAGATGTATAATCATTCAAATAAAAAACTCCTGAAATAAAGAACATAAACATCTTTTCATCAGGAGTTTTGTACAATAAAAACGCAAATCATCTGATCCCGGGTGGGCGGCAATCATCCACCATATCAGGTTCCCTCTCCGGGAGCGCCGGGCACCTTTTCCGGCTCGTCGGCATCATTTTGATCTGCACTTTCATAATAAATCATTTTGACCGGATATGTCAATTACCTGTTTTAACCGACCGCTGTATACAAGCCTGTCTATCTTGTTATCAGCGATATCGTACATAGTTGCAATATACAGGTATCGCTCAGAAGGACTTTGGCGTAAAGCTATCATGATATTATCCTTATATCTCTTGACAAACATAATAGTCGGATCATCTTTACTATTATCAGTGCCGACATAATCCGGTGCCAAAATAATGGAACTGACATCATTAATGTACTTCAACGCCTTAAAGTGCTTCTTTTTCATCATATGCGACTGCATGCCCTTTGACTGATATATCGGCATCCTGCCCAGGCTTAATCCAGTCAGTTCATTCAAGGAGGGATTATACTCCCCCACTAAAAGCATCTTATCCATAAATACATCTCCGAAATTCTGACGATCTGTCGGATATCAATCATTTGAATCAAAGATGCAGATATTATAGCAGGCTATTACTCTGATGTAAAGAATAGAAAACCTATGAGATCAATAATAAAAGCGTACCACCACCTTTATCTCAAAAAATCTTATCGACGTATACTATATCCGGCTCCACCGCACACTAAGATTGCCATCAGTAAACCTCCATTACTACGTAAAAAGCAGTCTTCCTGTGTGATATATATTCAGCCCATTCAGATTAACCATGAAATAAAGCGTAGTCAGGCTCTCGCTCAGATATGCCGTATAGCGGTCATGACGGTCTGAGCCTTTTGGCACAGAGAGCTCCTCGATCCTGTCAAGTATAGGATAGAGCCATGCACAGTAATCTGCAAAAACATTCTTCTTAGCCAAAAGCATATTATAATTGTAAAATTCAGGCGCATCGAATATCGCATCAAACCGGTCACCATACTCCGGATAAAGCTCTCTGACGACCCGCACAAGTAAGTCCCAGTCTTTTTCAGGCACATACCAAGTATGCTGGATCCTGCAGGACGGATAATGTATCATCGGGTAGGGAAGCACCACATCCACATCATTTGATCTGATCCTGCGAAGATCGTCATCAGACAGCTCCAAGATCCTTCGGTAATGGCAAATCCCCACATATTCATCAGCCGTCTCAAGCCTGTTTTTCCATACCCAGTAGTGCGCAGTCATCTCGCACCGATTGGGATTTTTACATGAAATATTGTTACCCGTATTATCGTAAAAATCTGCCTGGCCGCTGATATCAATACCGTCCGCCTGAGCTCCGTCACATCCAAGATAAAGCTTCTTCACATAGTCCGGCATCAACGGTGGATTTTCCAAAGGTTTATCCCTATAGAAAGACGCAGCATATACAGTGAGACCGGGCACGCTTACATTCATATCAGGTACCCCAAGCTGATGCACGGACTTAAACCGCCCCTCAGCTTCGAAATACTGCCCCATGATATCCGCTTCCATGCGTGAATCAAGCATAAGGATGTTGCTAAAGCCATTAACTTCTAGTAGTTCTTTTATCTCTTTGTGAATAAGCTCGGGCACTGCTGTATAAACAAGAACATCTTTTTTTTCCGAATCAGTTATCTCAGCCAGTGTTCTGACTTTGCATCCCCATATTTTAGAAGGATTCCCCTCGTGATCTGATACAAGAAATGCCCTGACCCTCTTCTCCGGGTCCAAAGCGGACAAAGCCTTATAAAGACCCGCAGCCGTCGCTTTGGCTCCGAAAATATATATATCCACGCCTATCCTGCCCTCACAACGGCATCAAACTCCAGACCGTCAGGCAGATGCTTCTCATCATCCGTCCAGCAGACTACCTCGCAATGCCCCGAAAGCAGTAGCTGGGAATACCAATATCTGCCGGTCAGTCCCTTCCCTACAAGCACGATCCTGCTGTTCTTCCGGATAGAATCATAAGGTACCTGGAATCTCAGCGATGCTGTCGTCATAGAACCGCCGCTCGCCCTTGAAGCCTCAAAAAGTATTTCATCCAAAGGCTTATCCATTACAAGCCTGTACCAGTCATAAATCCGCTCATCATGAAAATACCCTTCCGGAAGCTTTTCCGCTTCAAGAAGCGGAAATATCTCATCCCTGTATTTGCTGTACAGAAACCGAAGCTTATCGATTTCCGTCATACGGTCAAAGTATTCCCTCATGAGGCGGACCGCTACATTGAGATAGCTACGCTTCACCTGCTCCCATACCCCAAGTTCCTTAAAGCGCTTTTCAACCGTATATATCCCCTCATAGGCAGCCTCGGGATGCCTCGTCTGCGAATCGCACTGGCTCTGCCCCGTACCCGTGCGGTAATTTATAAAAGGCCGGTCTATGACCGCGACCCTTTCCGCAAGTATCGGTGCAAGCATTGAAATATCCTGGTCATCCGCTATGGGTATCGGAGTAAACCGCAGGTCGTTTTCTGTAAGCAACCTTCTTTTAAACAGCTTATTCCACGCATAGAAATCTGCTATCTCGCAGATATACTCCGGACATTCCCTCCAGTTAAAAGCCGGCTTTTCCGGTGCATACTGCAGGTCAGGATGGGGCAGCTTTCCGGTAACACACTGCCTCTCATCATCAAAGGTCTGTCCCCTGCAGATCACCACATCTGCCCCGTTCTTC
>CACZRA010000071.1 GCA_902783395.1 uncultured Lachnospiraceae bacterium | reverse complement strand
GTATACGAACGGACTCGGCCTTGTGTGTTATACGGCAGAAGGAAAGATCGAAAGCTATACGGAGGAAAACGGTCTGGTTGATTCCCAGATAAGATGCACGACTACGTCGAAGGACGGATCACTTCTTGTCGGGACAAACGGCGGTCTGGCGGTGATCAGGGACGGCAGCGTGGTGAATACCGTAGGCGAGAAGGAAGGTATAAGCAATACCGTATTCCTTACCGTGGCTGAGGGTGAAAACGGCGATATCTATGCCGGTACGGACGGTGACGGCATGTACATCATAAAGGGGGATACGTTTTCCAGAATCGGACGTGACCAGGGACTTACAAGTGACGTTATCCTGAGGATCAAGAAGGACCCGGAAAGGGATCTTTACTGGATCATAACCTCAAATTCCATTGAGTATTATAAGGACGGCAGGATCACTCCTGTGGAGTCGTTCCCGTATAATAACAATTTCGATGCTTATTATGACAGCAATGATAATATCTGGGTGCTCTCCTCCGTCGGCGTTTATTCCGTCAGGGCTGAGGAGATGATAAATGATAACATCGAGGATTTCAGGCTGTATACGATCGCGAACGGGCTTACCGGCACGCCGACCGCAAATTCATACAGTGTGCTGGACGATAACGGGGATCTGTATATAGCGGCCAGAAACGGAGTGAGTAAGGTCAATATCAATCACTATTTCGAGGAGTCGGCAAAGATCAGGGTGGGGATCCAGTCCGTCCTCTGCAACGATGAACCGATACTGCCTGATGAGAGCGGAGTATACACGATACCTCCGACTAAAGGACGTATCCAGATCACTCCCGCGATACTTGACTATACCATGACGAATCCGACCGTCCATGTATATCTGGAGGGAAGCGGTGATGACGGGATCACCGAACCGCAGAGCAGGCTTTCGTCGCTTGAGTATACGGGACTGAGCTACGGAAACTACAAGCTCCATATCGAGATACTGGATCTCAGTACGGGTAAAGTGATACAGGATGATGCCTTCAGTATCATAAAGAAACCGAGGCTTTCAGAGCTGCTCGTGGTGCGTATCCTTATGGTGGCTTTCCTCGTGATCGCGGCAGGACTCATAGTGTGGCGTGTCATGACGGGAACCGTCATCAGGAGGCAGTATGACGAGATACGGAACGCAAGGGATGAGGCTGAGAGGGCAAACTCCGCAAAGTCCAGATTCCTTGCGAATATGTCCCATGAGATACGGACGCCTATCAATACGATAATGGGCATGAACGAGATGATCCTGAGGGAGGATGCTACGGATGTCCCCAAGGATTATTTTATGTCCGTTGTAAACTATTCTCTTGATATCAGGAACGCATCGGAGTCACTGCTCGGACTTATCAATGACCTGCTGGATATGTCAAAGATCGAATCCGGTAAGATGAACCTCGTGGAGCAGGAGTATGATTCACAGGAGCTTCTGCGTGCCATCGTTGCAATGATCAGGGTCAGGAGCACGGAGAAGGAGCTGACCTTTGATGTTGATATAGACGGGAAGCTGCCGAAGAGGATGTACGGTGATGCGGGGAAGATAAAGCAGATAGTACTCAACCTTCTGACAAATGCAGTAAAATATACATCGGCAGGCGGATTCACACTGAAGGTCACGGTTACGGATACCAGGGATGAAGACGTAAGCCTGCGCTTTTCGGTAAAGGACACCGGTATAGGCGTAAAGCCCGAGGATATGGAGAAGCTCTTTACGGCGTATGAGAGACTGGATGAGGTAAAGAACAGCGCCATCCAGGGTACGGGACTGGGACTTGATATTTCAAGACGTTTTGCGGAGCTCATGAACGGAAAGCTCTGGTGTGAGAGTGTATACGGAGAGGGGTCCGAATTCATCCTGACCCTGGATCAGAAGATCATAGACGGGAACGGTATAGGGGAGTTCGTCGAGCACGAGGATGAATCGGCCAAAGGCCCGTATGTGCCTCAGTTCGTGGCGCCTGATGCAGAGGTGCTTGTCGTAGACGATAATCCCATGAACCTTACCGTCATAAAGGGACTGCTCAAGGCTACGAGGGTATTTGTGACAACGGCGGAAAGCGGAGAGGAATGTCTGGAAAAGATAAAGTACGGAGATTTCAATGTAGTGCTGCTGGATCATATGATGCCCGGAATGGACGGAGTGGAGACCGTTGCCAGGATAAGGGAGACCGATCCCGATCTGCCGGTCTATGCGCTGACCGCAAATGCGGCTGCCGGCGGAGAGGAATTCTATGTGTCAAAGGGCTTCAACGGATATCTGGCAAAGCCTATTGACAGCATAGCCCTGGAGCATGCGATCATGAAGCATCTTCCCGAGGAGATAATGATGAAGCCCCAGGCTTCGGATGCTCCGGCTGAGCCCGAGGATCTGCCTGAGGATATGCAGTGGCTGAAGGAGACGGAGGGTATATCCGTGGAAGACGGGATAAAGTATTCCGGCGGAGTATCCTCGTTCATATTCTCACTGAACCTTTTCCTTGACACGATAGACAGCAGTGCAAAGGTCATAGAGGATGCATATAATGAAGGTGATATAAAGCTTTATACCGTTAAGGTCCATGCGCTCAAGAGCTCTGCAAGGATCATCGGAGCAGCCGAACTCTCGCGTCTCGCGGAAAGCCTGGAGGACGCGGGTAACAGGGAGGATATGGATTTTATAGACGAAAATACGGAAAAGCTTCTTGCCGGGTATAAGGAATATAAGGAAAAGCTGTCACGGCTTAAGCCTGAGGGTGACGGCGGAGAAGAAAAAGAAGAGATACCGGAGGATGAGCTTAAGGACGCATATGAGGCGCTTAAGGAGGTCATTCCGCAGATGGATTATGATGCAGTGGAGATGATCCTGGACCAGCTGAATGAGTATAAGCTTCCCGAAGAGGATCAGAAGAAGATGTCGGAGCTTTCAGGAATGCTGAAAGCACTTGACTGGGATGGGATGGAGAGCCTGATATGCTGAATATGATCTCAGGCGGAAAGAGGTAAACATGTCAGAGAAACGTATAATGGTGCTGGGGGAAAAGGAAAACTTTCTCATCCGCGTATTGCTAAAGAAGCTTAAGGATGCCGAGCTGCCCTGTGAATTCGTCCCGTGGAGCATTGACAACATAAATGCAAAATGGGAGGAAACAAGTATTACCACGATCTTCATGGATGAGGGCGGAAGACCTGATGACAAGATCCTTCAGTTTCTTAAGGATAAGATGTCTGAGAACAGCTCCAAGGCGATCATAGTAGGAGAAAAAAACGACACGAAGTATGTGACGGACAGGCTTACGACAGATCATGTTTATATGAGCTTTTCGCGTCCTCTTGATAACGAGGCATATATTAGAGCCGTGAAAGAGGCGGTAAACAAAGCGGCGGAGGGTGAGTTCAGAAAGTCGATCCTTATCGTCGATGACGATCCGAATTATATGGGGCTGGTCAGGGAATGGCTGAAGGGAACCTACAAAGTCGCCATGGCAAATTCGGGACTGCAGGCTCTGAAATGGCTCGGTAAGAATAAAGCTGACCTCATACTGCTGGATCACGAGATGCCGGTGACAAGCGGCCCTCAGGTTTTGGAGATGCTGAGAAGCGAAGAGGAAACAAGGGACATCCCGGTGATGTTTCTTACCGGAAAGAGTGACAAGCAAAGTGTAATGGCTGTAGTTGCCCTGAAGCCGGAGGGATATTTTCTTAAGAGCATAGAGAAGGACGAGCTGCTTGAAAATCTGGAAAAGTATTTCAGGACTCATTAAGAAAGCGGACATATGTTGGGATATATAAGAGAGCATCAACTTGATATAATGCTCTGCCTGAGCAGTATCTGCGGGATGGCCGCTTTTTTTATCTGCATTACAAAGACCCTTACGAAAAGAAGAAAGCGGATCCTTGCTTATTTTGAGCTGTCGGCCATGATACTTCTGCTTGCAGACCGCGCTTCCTATGTTTACAGCGGGGACATAAGCACTGCAGGCTTTTTCATGGAACGCTTCTCCAATTTTATCGTATTCTTTTTCACCATTCTCGTGATCCACGCATTCAATATGTATATTGAGGATCTGGTCGTTAATGAGGGAGGATCGGACAATATCCCGTTAAGGCTGAAGATCACGGAGGTGATGCTCGTTATCGCCGGGATCCTCGTCATAGTCTCCCAGTTTACCAGCCTTTATTATACGTTTGATGCGACAAACCACTATCACCGCGCGAAAGGCTTCATAATATGTTATTCCTTTCCCGTGGCGGTCACTCTTATACAGCTTTCTGTCATCCTGCAGTACCGCAAGCGTATAAGCCGGCTTATACGCATCTCGCTTCTGATCATTACCATAGTGCCCCTTCTGGCTTCCATTATGCAGATCTTTGCCTACGGGCTTTCGCTTACGAATATGGCATTTGTGACAACCGGAGTGCTGCTTTATGTTTTTTCCTTTATGGATCTTAATGAAAAGGCGGACAAGGCGAACAAGATACGCTCCGAGATGATGGAAGAAGAGAAGGAGCAGATCAGGAGGCTCTTTGATAAGACGGCCATGGCATTTGTAAGCGCGATAGACGCAAGGGATGATGAGACACAGGGGCATTCGGCGAGGGTGGCGGAATACTCGAGGAAGATAGCTGAGACCAGCGGGAAAAGCAAAGAAGAATGCGACAAGGTATATCTTGCCGCACTGCTTCATGATGTGGGCAGGATCGGCATACCTGACAGCATATTGAATAAGGACGGGGAGCTTACCGAGGAAGAGATGGAAACGGTGAAAAAGAAGCCCGTGATCGGGAGCCAGATCCTTTCCGACATAGACGAGCTCCCGTTTCTTACGGATGGTGCCCTTTACCACATGGAGAGATATGACGGCGGAGGCTATCCTGAAGGGCTTAAGGGAGAGGAGATACCGGATATCGCCCGGATCATCGCTGTGGCCGATGCTTATGACATGATGACCTCCAAGACCGGTTACAGGGAACCGATGCCTCAGCAGATCGTAAGAGAGGAGATCGTCAAGGGTTCGGGGACCAGATTTGACCCTAAATACGCGAGCATAATGAAGGAGCTGATCGATCAGGACAACCGCTATCAGATGATAGGTGAAGAGGCGGGATTTGATACCATGTGGCAGACTGAGTTTCACTTCAAGGAATACAGGAGCGGGGTCTCCTACGGTATAGATATAAGGAGCGAGATCACAAGGATATCTTTTTACAGCAGGCCGGACGGAGAATTCAGGGAGGATTATTCGGTGCCGTCCCTTATTCTTTTTGATGCGCTTGACGGCCATGTGCATGATAACGTGAAGACAATAAAGGACACAAGATATCTGGAATACGGGGAGATATGGTTTGACGGCCATCATATCTGCACGGGAGCCAGGGATATGCATATGACTCACATTGAAGACGACGAATCACTGACGCCCGGGGAGTACTTCATAGAGGCCTGCAAATACAGGGATCATGTGAGGCTTAACATCAGAGGTGAGGGAAAGAAGCAGGAGATCATAACTGCACTTCCGGACAACTCGAGAGCAGCTTACATAGCGCTGACCGGGGAGCACTGTCAGATATCCAATATCGTCATAGAGAAGACGGATGAGAAGGTCGGAGAGGGAGATATCCCGAGGATCGCGGATGAGATAAGCTATATCAACCGTATGGAGAGTGATGTGCCCAATGTACAGATAGACGGGTACCGGACCGATTCGACGGAGGGGATAAAGGTCAGGGATGACATGATGATAATCTTCCACACGATGAGTCTGCCTACCGCGAACCTTGTCTGGCATTGTCCCTTCGTGATACTTTTTTATTCCGACGATCAGAGGGCCTACGGCAGTAATTACCGTGAGTTTGCGTTAGTCCGTCTTGACGGTGAGGCGCTGCCTTCGGATGAGGCGGCGGAGAATAAGCTGACCGTTGAAAAGAGTGATGATTTCATGGGCTGGGATAACTGGAAGGAATACAATAAAAAAGGATTTGAATGCTCGGTCACCGTAAGGAAACGGGGAAAGAGGATAACTACGATCACCGAAAATGCCGGAATATCCATAAAGAACATCACAACGGTAACTGACGGAACTAAGGATATCTATCTGACGCTGTCCGGAGATCAGTGTGCTCTTACCGATATAAGGATCCTGACGGCATAGGATAGATCATCCGAAACGGTTCACGAGCATGGCAGCCTGTTCATTTTCGATTCTGTGGGCTCTGTATGAGTAGAATGTATCCGCATTGCACCGGGTGCAGACATTTGATACGGCAATATGCTCATCTAAGATGCCTGCTCTCTTAAGTGTGAGGAGATTGGCCTTCCTGAGGTCAAGATGATATTTGCCGCCGGGGATATCGTTTCCGGCGGTGTCCTTTGCCGGATATTTTTTCATGATAAGATCCGCGTCCTCCCTGCTCCATTCCAAAGCAAACGCATCATAAACCTCATCACCCATCTCATAGCATTCACCGCAAATACCGGGACCCACGGCAGCATAGATGTCAGAAGGATCACAGCCGTAACGCTCCGACATAAGATCTATCGCAGCTTCGGGGATCCTGTTAAGTGTGCCGCGCCAGCCGGCATGAACCAGTCCCACGGCTTTTTTTACGGGATCTGCAAGATATACGGGCGGACAGTCTCCGCCGAAGGCAGTGAGCAGCGCACCTGGGACATCGGTCACGAGACCGTCGATGCGCTGCCTTTTTTCGGGAAGCCCGTGGGGGTAGCGCGGTCCCAGATCTTCCTTTTCCACAGCATATACATTTGCTGTATGCTTCTGGTTGGTGATACATTCCATCTCTATGGAGGATCCGAGCTGTTTAGCAAGCCTGTCACGGTTTTTCAGAACCACGGGTGCCGCCTCATCCCGGTCTTCTGTTTTCATTATCACTACTCTGAGTCCGGCGGTTCCTTTTTCCGATGAGGGATCGTATGATATGAACCTGGTGGAGAAAAGGTTGGGGATCCCAAGCCTGTCAAGCATATCGAAGGACAGGTAAGGAACGGCATCCGTGTGTATGTTGAAAATATCGTTCTTGTCGGAATATCGCAGCATGTATTATATTGTATATCATAACCGGCTTTTTTTCGATCATAAAAAACCGATGTTTAGAAGAGGAAGACATTTATATGCAAAAGAAACATACATCCGTAAAATATGCGTTGATAATACTGACGGCGGCGGTTTTAGTATTCTGCGGGATCTTTCTGATATTTCACCTCACCAGGGAGAAGAAAAACGATGAGCTTGTGGTGACGGATCTTGATGTCGGAAAAGCCGATGCCGCAGTGATAGAGTACCTGGATACCGTGGGGATCATTGACACCGGTACGTCTGATGCGTTTGATACCATTGATTCGTTTCTGAAGGAAAATACCGACGCTGAGATAGATTATATGATACTCACCCACTATGACAAGGATCATATCGGGAGCGCGGTGAGGCTGATGGACTGCTATGATATCGGGAATATCTATCTGCCCGATTATGTGAGTGAGAAAAAGAATTACGCTCCTCTGATGGATGCCGTAAGGGACAGGGATGATGTGACCTTTGTGTCAAAGCCCCTGCAGTTTTCTTATGATGATCTGACGATAGAGATACTTCCCGCGGAGGATAAGGATGCGATCATCGAAGGGGGAGAAAAGATCGACAACAATATGTCACTTGTATGTATGATGACATACGGTGAAAACGACCTGCTTTTTACCGGAGATGTGGAAAAGGCGAGGATAAAGCAGATGGTAAGGAGTGCCGAGGAGGGAGAAGAGAACCTTGACTGCGACTGGATAAAGATCCCTCATCACGGAAGGTACCAGAAAAAGGAGAAGGAGCTGCTGGACGTTGCGACTCCCGAATACTCGGTCATCAGCACATCCAGGGAGGAGCCGCCTGAAGACGAGCTTCTGCAGCTCCTTGAGGAAGAGAATATCAAAAACTTCGGGACATATGACGGAAATGTGGTGACCGTATGCGACGGGGCTTCTATCACGGTAGAAAATCACTCCGGCCAATAAATTTTGCCGACCAGCCAAATGTATTGGGCCGTAGGTCTACGCTCCGCTTCGGTCGTCGCAAAGCTGACAGCCACTGGCTGTCATGCGACCCGCGGCAAGTGCAAAATATGCCCTTTGGCATATTTTGAATG
>CACZRA010000070.1 GCA_902783395.1 uncultured Lachnospiraceae bacterium | reverse complement strand
AGTATATCTGTGATTCCGGAGCGGCGGGGATCAAACTTCAGCTACTTCATATCCTTAAAGGAACAGATCTGGAAAAGGAATACAATGAGGGAAGAGTCAAAATCCTGACAGAAGACGAATATATAGATATCCTTAAGCAGTGCGTGGAAATAATACCGGATAATGTCATAATCCACAGACTGACCGGCGACGGAGACAAAAAAATACTTACAGCCCCTCAATGGAGCGGAAATAAAAAGCATGTATGGAACCGTATCAGGAATGAGGTATTGAATTCCCTATAACATCGCGTCATTATATGTTATTTCCGGGGACTAAAAGTGATATAATATCAGCAATAAGTGTATAGCAATACAAACGGGGCGGATCATGATCACAACCAATCTTTTGGAAACCTCAGAAGCAAGAAGAGTATCCTTTTATAAAGGGTGTTTTTCCGTAGTGGAATACACCAGAGACTTATCCGTAGAACCTGAAATGGCTGAGACGGCTTATTTTGCGTCTCAAATGGACGTCAGAAAAAGACAGATAACAGCATCCATAACCAGAGACACAGGAGTAATAGCGCAAAAAGGACGGATGCAGATCATGCTGGGTGATCTGAAAGCCGAGACCGACATTCAGAGCGTGGGGAATCTTGTGAAAAAAATTGTCGGGAGCAAAGTTACGGGAGAAACAGCTGTCAAACCGCATTATACAGGTGAAGGTACACTTGTTCTGGAACCTACGTTCAGATATATACTCCTGGAGGATCTTGAAGACTGGGATAATAATCTGATGATAGAAGATGGTATGTTTTTAGCGTGTGAGGATTCGGTAGAGATACATGTAAGCCCCCGGACCAATGTTTCGTCTGCTGTTTTGGGCAGAGAAGGACTTTTCAATACAAACCTGACAGGAAACGGTGTGGTGGCGTTAGAGAGCCCGGTACCGAGAAGCGAGCTGATAGAAGTAACTCTTGATGATGATGTGGTAAGAATTGACGGCAACATGGCCATAGCCTGGACAGCAGACCTGAAGTTTACTGTTGAAAGAACTACATCCACGATCGCCGGATCAATGGCTGCGGGGGAAGGTTTGGTTAACGTATACAGAGGAACAGGCACTGTACTGATAGCACCGGTTCAGAAGAATAAGGGCATACCAAGTCCGGGTAATAAAAAATAAAGGAGAGGGGATTCGGAAAATGGGTTTTGTAAGTGAATTGATTACAGGAATGAACGCTTTTGAGATTGGGTATGATATAGCAATTATATTAGTTGCATTGTATTTATTCTGGGGGCTGGCAAAAGTATACAAGGCTATGAAGCAAACCGAGGAGAAAACGGAGGCTGCATATAAGAACACATTGAGAGAAACCAAGGTGGATAAAAACGGAAATCTTAAAACGTTATCCTCCACTGAATTTGACAAAGAGAAGCACGAGCCGATAAGAAGGGAATTTAACGATCAAAGTATCGAATATAATAAATATGTCAGTCTGATATCCATACTGCCTCTGCTGGGATTATTAGGAACTGTATTGGGACTTATGCCGGGTTTATCCGCTGCACAGACCGGTAACACGGATGAATTGTATGCATCGCTTTCAACAGCATTAACATCTACATTTTTCGGATTATTGGGAACTATTCTGTTAAAACTGTATGTATCTGTAAAACCGGAAAGAATTGCTAACAGAATTGAGATATTGTTTGAGGAAATAGACAGACGGACTGATAATGCACTGGAACTGGGGAAGATTGATAAATCTCAGGAATGATGGTGAAAAGAGATGATGCGTCATAAACAGAAATCGGCCTTGAATTTTGATCTGACACCGCTTTTGGATGTGATCTTCATAGTCCTTATGGTGGTCATGTGCAACAGATCAGTTGGCGAGAATAAAGAAATAGCCGAGCTGGTAAAAGAGAATGACCGGCTGAACTCAGAGAACAGGGTCCTGAGTGATCAGATATATGCAGAAGAGAATAAGGATGATCTTGTCTCAAATGTTGTTTTATATGCGGATTATGAGTCCGAAAATCCAAGGACCAGACATATATGGCTTGCACATGGTGAAGACAGCCTGACAGAGCCTGTAACTATTACCCCGGAGACAGAAGAAGAGGGGTTTGTCAGGATCAGAGAAGAGCTGGAAGGATATGTAACTGAAAGCACAGATAAGCCGGTATTGATCGTATTGGATGAATCCCGGATCCTATACAGAGATCAGCAAAGTCTTGACAAAATGCTGGATGAACTGGATCAAAATCACACCAACCTGTATAGAAGAAAGAAACAGGAGTGACCATGGAACTTAATCTGATATTTGTCGGGATCGTAATAATCATCGCAGCTGTTCTTCTTTTCATCTTCTGGCCCAGGAATAACTCTTTGCACAGGAACCTGAAAGCAGGATTTGTAAAGATAACAGTAGCGGGATTAGTTATTGTTATTTTAGTATGCTGTCTTCTGGCCGGGAAAGAAATAATACGGAATGGTGTCGGGGAATTAACCACAGACTATGCTGAAGTCGTGCAGAAAAAAGCTGCTGAAGAAGGAGATATACTGGTAATAACCGTTAATCTCGGAAACATACAGATCAATGACAAGGATCATAGTCTTGAGGATGTTGCTGAAGTGCTGAGCAACGGGGTAAGCGAAGGGAAAAAAATTCGTGTCGTGGATGACTACGCTTTAGCCGGTACGTATAATGAACTTATGGATCTAATAGATCGTTTTGGAATAGACCGGGACAGTATTGAAGAGGTAAAGATTCCTTGATAAAACAAAAGAGAAAAAAGACGTTATTAGCGTTGTTCATTCTTTTTTTTATTGTTCAGCCATTACTTATGGGGAGTGGTCTTTTTAAGGTTAAACTCAGGAACACAGGTAATGATGATCGTTTAGTGAATATTGATAAGCTTATAGGCGGCAATAATATGCCGGATAGTTCTAAAACTCCTGAAACAGAGGAAGCAGAACCAAAGGAAACAACTGAAACAAATGAAAAGACAGAAACAACGCCAGCTGTGCGGTCAGAGCCTGAGGATAAAGAGATCACTGTCAGTATAAGTGAAAAGACAATAACGATCAACGGGATCCCTGCGGGGAGCGGAGTTTTCGAGGAGAAATTCTCCGGAATATACGACGGAACAAAAGAAGTAGTTCTTGAAGATGATTATGCTGAGTACCATACCTACAATGATGTAAAGAATTACTTTGATAAGAATCAGATAAAATATCGCGAGAAGAAGATATGAAAATACGGACGAAAATCAAATGCCTGTCGGTACTTATAGCAGCATCCGTGTTTATCTGCGGTGCCGGCAGAAACATACCCAAATTAAACCTGGAAAGGAATCCGGTATATTCTGCCTGTAACATTTCATCAGTGGCAAGCGGTCTCGACCGGGACTACAGTAATACTGCAGACAGATACAGGAAACGTGATATTGTTGCCTCGGGAACGGTACAGGGCATAGGAAAGAACGGTAAATCCGTAACCGTAAGATCCGGAAGCGAAAATGTGACGGTGAATGCAAAACAGAAGGACGAAGTGTCAGGACTGTCTGTGGGAGATGATGTCACTGTGTATGGGGTATTTGACATCGGATCCGAAAAGAAAAAGACGATTTCAATAAAAGCAGATCATATCGAGAAAGAAAAAAACAGCCTGAACAAGGATTATTATATTTACGGTGGTGGATCGTATTCTGATAAGGACAGTGTACCGGTATCCATTGATGGGGATCGGATCAGATTTCGGATCCCCCGCAGCTGGGTGAACACAGAAGTGAATTCAGAAGCATATAAAGAAATATTTAATTCTAATATAAGCAGTACAAACACCGGAAAATGCTATTATATCAACAATGTTAAAGGACAAAAGGAACCTGAAGTATTCAGCGTGTTCTTTTTTAATGATAATAAATTTCTTGAGGATAATATTGACAGTATGGATTTACATGGTAAAGAAAAGGCTATAGTCACCAATATCTGTCCGGATGAAAAAATATATTTAGCATTGCCGGTTGAGAACAGCACTACTTCTAATGGGCTTGTAATCGATCATTATGTGGCAAAGTATGATAACTACCGGGTAGAGTTTGCCTTTGCTCCTGTCAAGGATGGAATAGCGGTAATGATGTATATGTATAATGATGATTCTGTCAGAGCGGATGATGTTCTTTATGTCCTGAACAGCCTTTCTGTCGAGCAATAGAAATGTTTAACGCGGAGATATCAGTTCAGGGACATGACATAGATCTGGCAGGGATTTGCCTCATCCCAATAAAGCGGGAATAATTCAAATTCCTTAAAACCACAACTTATGTAAAAAAGATTTGTCCTGTCATAATCATCGTACACACCCATCTTCACAGTCTTAACCTGCATGAATTCGTATCCCTCAGCTTTCGCCACTTCTTTCGCTTTTTCTACAAGTTTTCGGCCGGCTCCTTTTCTGTGGTATTCCTTCATCACACCCATAACGGCAAGTTCAACAGTAGCATTTCCCGTTTTCTTCAGACATAAGAATCCAATAATACGGTCATCATCCTTTGCCGCAAGAAAGGTCCAGTCTGCGCAGTCATGGATATAGCCTTCCCGGCTCTCTTCGATCTCAAACCATTCAGTAAGAGCCTCAAGCACCGTTCTGGCGATCAATCTTTTTTCAGCCGGATCCGTTATCATTTCAACCATCGTTTTCTAAATCTCTCCCTGTTTTGAATCAGTCGTTTAAGAAACGCTATACTAGTATAGCGTTTCTTAAATAACTACACCAAATGCTTGCCTGCTTACCCGATAGCACATATCAAAAAGCCTCGCTGTAGCCCGCTACAGCTACGTTTTTTGACATGCACTCTCAGGCAAGCATTCTGCGCATTGGTCCAGTTATTTTTCGAACGCTATACTAGGATGCCAATCTGCCATATGATACAATATATTTTAGCCTTTTGGGTAGTGTAAAATGAATTATGAAAACAGAGAACGGCATCAGGACTCCGTCCGCTAACGCGGATATCTCATACCAAATACTGGAGGTTGCAGTGATGAAAACAAGAGAGCAGGCATTGAAATACGGTCTGTCCTTCCCGGATACATATCAGGATGCGCCGTTTCATGATGATAACTGGCAGCTTGTCAGGTACAGAGGGAACAGGAAGGCATTTCTGTGGACTTATGAGAAGGATGGATATATAAATCTGAATGTAAAATCCGATCCGGAAAAGGCATTCTTTTGGCGTGATATATACAAGTCTGTGATTCCCGGATATCATCAAAACAAGCTTCACTGGAACACGATCATACTGGACGGCAGCATACCGGACGGAGATATCCGGCTGATGATCGAAGAGAGTTATGACCTGGTATCAGACAGTCCGTCAAAGAGGATCTACGAGGCTGTAAAGAGGATCCCATACGGTCACGTGGCTACTTATGCGCAGATTGCGGAGATGGCCGGTGACCGGAAAATGGCAAGGGCAGTGGGGAATGCTCTGCATAAGAATCCTGATCCGGATGTGATCCCCTGCTATCGTGTGGTGAATGCCAAGGGAGAACTCGCAGGAGAGTTTGCTTTCGGAGGCGCATGGAAGCAGGGAGAGCTTTTGAAGGCCGAGGGGATCGAAGTAGTCGGCGGCAGAGTCGATCTGGACAAATATCAGTTTCGTGAGCAGACACAAGAGGATAAATCAAATAATTTAAGATCAGGAGAATCAAGGAATTGCAGATGTAAGAGTAAAACTATGTTGTGAAATTATGTCTTTTAAGATAATTCTTTTTTTTATGACCCCGGTTTTTGATCTTCTTTTAACGTATATCTGAACAGAAGGGATTATGCCCTGCAAAAAATACAGATATATGGAGGAAAGAAAAATGAAAAACTCAATCGTAAAGAAGATCATGATGACAGCTCTTACGGGAACCCTCGTCCTCAGTTCGGCAGCGACCGTATATGCCGCTCCGATGGGCAGAGGACGCGGAGGAAGTATGGAACAGGGACAGGACGAAGCCATGGACAGTGAGAGACCTGAACTCCCGGAAGACATGCAGAACGGTGAAAGACCGGAACCGCCCGAAGACATGCAGAACGGTGAAAGACCGGAACCGCCCGAGGACATGCAGAACGGTGAAAGACCGGAACCGCCCGAAGACATGCAGAATGGTGAAAGACCGGAGCCTCCAGAAGACATGCAGGACGGCGAAAGACCGGAACCGCCTGAAGACGATGAAAGGCCGGCCGGACAAATGGAGCTTCCGGAAGGGGCTGTAAATATCATGGCATACAAGGATGCTCTGAACGATATTGAAGACGAGGTGACAAAAGCTTCTCTACAGGCATACATAGATGATCTTGAAGAGGCTCTGGATGCTGAAAGATCGGCTCTTGACGGCGGAACGGAACTGTCGGATGATGAGATGGCTTCATACAGGGATGCCGTCACAGAGGCAGAGGAAGCGCTGAAGACGGCATATGAAGATGCGGGAATAGAAATATCGGATGAGCGGCCTGCTCCCGATGAAGAACTTCCGGCAGGAGCTGCAGGAAATCCGTCACGGGATGAAACGGATGACAGCGGTCAGACCGTGACACAGATCATCAGAAGGAAGCCCGGTACGAACAGCGAAACCGGCTCAGAATCTGTGGCTGATGCTTCTTCAGATAACTCAGGTTCCGGCAGAGCACATCGGTCAGACGAAAGCGGATGGCATAAGTTTAAGAACTGGATCATGGATCTGTTCGGGTAATACATGGAAAAGAGAACCACCGACGCGGAAAATGAGAGGGCGCTCCTGGCT
>CACZRA010000069.1 GCA_902783395.1 uncultured Lachnospiraceae bacterium | reverse complement strand
GTGATTATAAGCTCCGCGATAATGACCGCAAACTCGCGCGGGTTTTCCCCGGTGATAAGGTCGCCTATAAGCGCCACAAAGACCATCAGCTCCGAATAAAGCGTAAGCAGCAGGAATATCCTTTCGGTAAAATCCCTCTCAGGATCCTTGATGGCAGAAAAAACGGATCTGAAGAAATTGATAAGAGTCATCTCCTCCCACCTCCCTTCACCGTCATAACTCCCGAAAGGACCCTGAGCATCACTCTTTCAAAATCAGACGTATTGATAGGCTTTGCTATAAACCCGTCAAAACCCTCATTAATAAACATCTCACGCGCTCCGGAAACGGCATTTGCCGTAAGAGCTACAACTATCACATCTCTTCCCGTATCGCCGGCTACGCTCTTTATCCTCTTCATTGCCTCGACACCGTCCATCTCCGGCATCATATGATCCATAAAGATCAGGTCATAGTCATTTTCACTGAATTTGCGGATGGCGTCCTTCCCGCTTCCCGCGGTATCGATCACCATCTCATATTCCCTGAAGAGGCTCGTTGCCACAACAAGGTTCATGGGCTCATCATCGACGATGAGTGCCCTCACTCCCGCGAACACAGGCCGTTCCGCGTTTTCGCATTCACCAACACTGCCTGCGTCACGTCCCTCGTTCAGTATCTTTATTATCGGATATGCGTACAGCGGTTTGGGCATGAGCATTACCCTGCTGCCCTCAGGAAGAGTGAAGCCCGGCTCCGCCGATACCGCGACCACGATATCTTCTTTTGCAAGCTCCTCGAAATAACCACGGTTTTCCGTGTATTCCTCCTGTCCCATAAATACATAGCCTGCCTTAAGCTTTTCCTTAAGGCGCTCAACCTCGTACACGGTATCGGCAGCATACAGAGGCACCCGTATCCCTGAAGCAAGGTTTCCGGCCATACTGCGGTAAAAATCGCGGAGTCTGGGAACCTTGTATTTGTCAGGCCTTACATGGAATAAGACCGTGCCTTCAAAGGAAGCCTCCAAAGCAAGGCAGGGCTTGGGATCCACCACTGTCTGGGGAATAGTCACCCTTATAGTCGTACCGCTCTTTTTCTCGCTTTCGATCTTCACGAAACCTCCCATCCTGTGGGCAAACCCGTGGACAATATAAAGCCCCAGGCCGATCCCGCCCGAGCTGCGGTTTCTCTTTTTATTCGCCTGATACATGCCGTCGCTTATGGCGCGGATGGCATCCCGGTCCATACCGATACCCGTATCCGTCATCTCTATGCAGAGATTCACGCCGTAATCGGTATTTTCGGTATACATTTTCACATATATTCCCCCCGCCCTGGTAAACTTGACCGCGTTTTCCAGCAGATGTCTGAATATCTTGTGAAGCTTCCTTATATCCCCCCTCATCATGGCGGGAGTAAGGGGATCAAGATCCACAACGAGCTCCAGATCCCTTTTGATGTCATTCTGGCGGAAGTTCGTGACCACATCATTTATCAGGGATGTGCTCATATATTTATCTTCCTCAAGAAAAACGCTCTGCCTCTTGCACTCCGTATAATCCTGGATATCCTCGATCTGGTAAGCCAGCCGTATCCCGGCTTTTTTGATGGAATCCGCCTCTTTCCCCATGCCCTTCTTTATCAGAAGATCCGACATACCGTTTACCACATTTACGGGTGTCCTCAGCTCATGGGAGATATTCGACAGGAAATCCTCCATGTCGCTGTCATAGGCATTTATCCTGTCATCCTTCTCCTTCATGGACTCTTCCGTTTCAAGACGGTCATTGACTGACTTCACACAGCTGAAATAAATCATTACGATGATCATAATATGCAAAATGATCCTGGAAATGGTCAGGGAATCAAATGTAACGGCACCCGAATCCGATGCCAGCACAAACTGGATGACCATTATTATCCAATACTCCGCCAGTAAGAGGTTAAGCATATAGCCCTGATTGAGCAGTGAAAAAGCGACCATTGCCATGGCCATAACGACAACCACATCAAAGAAGCTTGCCTCATGCACCCCGAGGAAGAAAACCACAAGCATTGCGAATACGAGATAATAATTCCTGCGTATCATGAAATCGGGCTTCTGGGCTATGCAGGATATCCAGAGGAATACATTCCCGATGATGAGGAGGGGCGGAATCCAGAATTCCCATCCAAGCATCAGGCCCTCCACACATAACCCTAAGCAGGCCAGTGACAAAAGAAAGATAATAAAGTTTTCGGTTCTTCTTCGTTTCATTACACCTCCGGATACCGCTTTCTACGAGGCACCCAAAAGAGAGATCCCGCAGGGTCTCTCCGATAAGACATGGAACCTTTTTTATTATATATTATGTATTATGGGCTTTTCAACATATATGATACAGGGGAGCAGCTGTCGCTGCCTTTTCATCTCCTTCCGCGGTCACGATATCTATACTGTCATTCTTTCTTCGGTATTCGTACAGTGAATAGGAAAGGATCTCCTCGGCGGACACCTGGGTATCGTTAACATCAGCTATCATATCACGAAGCTCCCCGGGACACATGATCTCACTCGCCGGTACAGCTATAAGCTCATGCACGGAAGAAGGCAGAATATAAAGATCACTCATAAGATCGTCGGCAAGCTTCCCTAGGATCCCGTCATAAAACATCACGCCTGCACCGTTCACCCTGTCACGGTTTGAAAGTATGTACATCGGCGAACCGCACTCTGTCTCCCCGACAGGAACCCCCATCTCCTTCAGCACATCCTTCATGGTCCACAAACCGCAGGGAAGAAGGTCAGGGGTATTCCTCATGGCAAGCTCCATTACTTTCCTTTGGTCCGTCTTCCACATCTTAAGATGCTCATTTCTTATAAGGACCGAGGAAAAGCTGCCCCTGTAATTCCCCATATATACACCGTAAACCAAAGCGAGATCAAGCTTAAGGCTGTGCGGGATCTGCTGAAGCAGGGACCTGTTTCGTTCCGCATTTATAACCTTAAAATAGATCCTGTCATTCACCCATTCAAAATCGGCAAATCTTCCGGTCTCGATATCGGGGCCCTTTCTGTTGGCTGAGTATATTCGAAGGATATCGTTTATGATATCGTCAATATCCCTTCCGTCACAGTAATCCGTATAGAATTCATCCATATAAATTGTCGGAGCGATATTGTTGTCATTATCCTTGATCGATATTCCCTTATGCACTACGGAATTGTTCTTAAGCGCTTCATATACCGATACCGAAAACTCCTTTCCGCAGATACCGGAAAGCTTTGATCTTATCATCTCATTAAATTCATCGAAACTCATTTTTTACCTCCTGTTGTTGCTTTTTTCATCTGTTACGGCTGTTCCATACGGCAGTTCATCAAGAAGGTGTAAAAAAGGTGTAAAAAAGTGTAAAAAGAATTCAATATATGGGAATTATGAGGAACTCATCCTATGAAGAACCCGCGGGGTTCCAAGAGAACAAAAAGGGGGCACATAAGCGCCCCCGGAAAGATCATTGTCTTAAGATAATATGGATCAGACTCTCGACAGATATTCT
>CACZRA010000068.1 GCA_902783395.1 uncultured Lachnospiraceae bacterium | reverse complement strand
TTAAGGAGCTTGATGAAAAATACGAGGTAATAGCGGGGAATATCGACGATGTTGAAAAGGAGCTCGCTGAAAGCCATTCCAGATATGAGGAGGCGGGCAACAAGATAGAGGAGCTCGATCTTAAGATCGAGGAGATGAGGCAGGAAATATCCGACACCACACTTAAGAGGGGACATATTGATTCCCAGATAAAGGTGCTTACGGAGCAGATCAATTCCCTGAAGACCTCTACGGAGCATTTCAACGGACGGAGCGGGGAGATCGGAAAAAGCCTTGAAAAGCATGCGGGAGAGCTTGAAAAGCTTATCGGGAGCAAGGCTGAAATTGACAGGAAGATAGAAGAGCTTGATAAGCAGGGAAGCGGTAAGAACGAGGAGCTCGCTTCCTATGACGAAAGGATAGAAGCATCCCGGAAGGAGGCGGAGGCAAAGAAGCAGCTTGTACTTGATACGATAGCGGGCCGCGGTGCACTGAAGGGAGAAAAGGAGAGACTGGTTACTCTTCTTTCACAGGCCGAGATAAGAAAAGCCGAGCTTTCTTCAAGACTCCTCAAGGCGAAGAGCTCCGAAGCGGAAGCGAAAGATGCCATAGAAGCCGGAAAAAAAGAGATGGAGGAGATCGCTTCAAGGATAAGGGAGCTTGACTTAAAGCGTGAAGAGCATGAAAAGGAGATATCTTCCTTAAGCGAAGAGATCGACGCTTCGGCAGAGGAGGAGAGACGCCTCCAGACGGCGTATACCGAAGAAAAAACGAAACTCGAAAGCCTTAAGAACATAGCGGAGCGTTATGAGGGGTACGGGGCAGCCGTACGCTTCATCATGGACAGAAAGAAGGACAGATCCTCCGGGATATGCGGAGTCGTTGCCGACCTGATAAAGGTCGATCATGAATATGAGACCGCGATAGAGACGGCCCTCGGAGCCAATATCCAAAACGTTGTCGTGGAGGATGACGCAGCGGCGAAAAAGCTCATTGCCGAGCTTAAGGACAAAAAGGCCGGCCGGGTGACCTTCCTCCCTCTTAATACCATTCAGGAGAGGGATTTCAAGGCAAAGGATGCGGCGGATGAGAAGGGTGTCATAGGCATGGCGGATACCCTTGTAAAGATGAATAAGAAATACGAGATCGTCGCAAAGAATCTTCTCGGAAATTTCATTGTGGTGGATAATATTGACAATGCGCTCGCGATAGCGAGAAAGTATCGTTTTACCCTGAGGATAGTCACCCTCGCCGGAGAATCCCTGAATCCGGGAGGATCCATGGCGGGAGGAACGTTCAGGAACCAGAGCAATCTGCTGGGGCGCGGAAGGGAAATAGACGAGCTTACCGCCGCACTTAAGGAAAAGCTCGAAAAACGTGACAGTATACTTCAGAGGATCGAGGAACTCAGGGACAGGAGGACCGGCATAAGGAACGCTCTGCAGGAGATCACCGATGATATGCAGCAGGAGAGCCTGCGACTCAATACCGCGAAGATGAACCTCAATCTCGCAGAGGAAAAGAAGAACGAGAACCAGACCGGGAGCGCCGGCATAACATCCGAGGTCGGAAGTCTTGAGGATGAGATCGCCTCGATCAGGAAGGAGCAGGAGGAGAACGAAAACCGGCTCAGAGAATCCGAGAGCATAGAGAAGGAGGCCGATGAGGAGGCGGCAAGGCTTGATGCCCTGATAAAGAGCCTCACCGATGAATCGGTATCCTTAAGAAAAGAGGTTGCCGACAACGATCTTAAGATGACGCAGCTTAAAGCGCAGCAGGGTTATGCGAGCGAAAACATTGCCCGTATAGAGGGTGAACAGCTGAGACTCACGGATGAACTGGAGAACATAAAGGAGAACCTTGCCAAAAACGAAGAGGATACGGTGTTCAAGCTTGATCAGATCAAGTCTCTTGAGGAAACGCTTGTCTCAGCCGGCGATGTGGACAAGGAAAAGCAGGATGAGCTGAAAGCCCTTACCGCCAGCAAGGAAGAGGCAGCAAAAGTCCAGAAGAAGCTCTTTGAAGACAGGGATGCTATAAATGAAAGAAAGACGGCTCTTAACAGGGAAAAGATAAGAATAGAAAACCAGAAGGAAAAGCTGAATGAGAATACCGAGAGCCGTACCAGATATATGTGGGATGAGTATAACCTGACGCTCATCTCTTCAAGGGAGCTTAAGGATGAGAGTCTGGGTGAGCTGCCCGAGATGCGGCAGGAATCAATGAAGCTCAAATCCGAGATCAGGAACCTCGGCGATGTCAATGTGGGAGCCATAGAAGAATACAGGGAGCTCTCGAAAAGATATGAGTTCATGACCAAACAGCGGGATGATATAATCCATGCCGAGGAGGATCTTAATACAATCATCAGTGAGCTTACCGAATCCATGAGACGCCAGTTTACGGAGCGGTTTAACGAGATAGGAAAACAGTTTGATATTGTATTCGGAGAGATGTTCGGAGGCGGACACGGCACGCTGGAGCTTACCGATTATGAGGATGTTCTTGAAGCGGGAATAAATATAATCGCCCATCCCCCGGGAAAGAAGCTTCAGAACATGATGCAGCTTTCGGGCGGAGAGAAGGCGCTTACAGCGATAGCGCTGCTCTTTGCCATCCAGAATCTGAAGCCTTCGCCCTTCTGTCTTCTGGATGAGATAGAGGCGGCCCTTGATGAAGCAAACGTTGAAAGATTTGCATCCTATCTGTCAAAGCTTACCGAGCATACGCAGTTTATCGTTATCACTCACAGACGCGGTACCATGACAAAGTGTGACAGGCTCTACGGTATCACGATGCAGGAGAAGGGCGTATCCACACAGGTTGCAGTAAACCTGGAGGATTCCCAGTGGGATGAGAAAAAGGAAGGAAAATCATGAGTTTTTTCAGCAAACTCTCCGATTTTTTTGTCGGATATGAGCAGATAGACGATGAATTTTATGAAGATCTTACGGATACACTCATAATGGGTGATGTCGGAATGGCCACTGCGCAGGAGCTGGCTGAAGAGCTTAAGGCACGTGTCCTGAAGGAGAGGGTCAGGGATACCGAAAAGGCAAAGGAGCTTCTTATCACTATCATGCAGGAGAAGCTGGATGCCATATCCTCCGAAAGTGATTTCGAATATGAAGACAGAAAGTCGGTCGTAATGCTCGTGGGAGTAAACGGCGTCGGAAAGACCACTTCTGCCGGGAAGCTTGCCGCAAGATACAGGGCGCTCGGGAAAAAGGTCATGCTCGTAGCAGCCGATACATTCCGTGCGGCAGCCATAGAGCAGCTTACCTCGTGGGCGATGAAGACCGGAGCCGACATTGTCAAAGGCAGAGAGGGCGGTGATCCGGGATCAGTGATCTATGATGCGATACAGTCGGCAAAGGCAAGGGATTATGACATGCTGATAGTCGATACGGCAGGGAGACTCCATAACAAAAAGAATCTTATGAATGAGCTCTCAAAGATAAACAGCATCATAAAGTCCGAGTATCCGGAGGCCGTAAAGGAGACTATGGTCGTAGTGGATGCCAGCACCGGACAGAATGCAAAGGAGCAGGCAAAGGAATTCGGGGAAGTAACGGACGTATCCGGAGTGATACTTACAAAGCTTGACGGATCCGCCAAAGGAGGCATTGTCATAGCTATAGAAAACGAGCTTAAGATCCCCGTGAAATTTGTCGGACTCGGAGAGAGCGTAAGTGATCTGAGAAGATTTGATACGGGAAAGTTTATGACAGGAGTATTGGGAGACTGAACATGGATCTGAGAGCTTTTGAAGAGGCGGCGGAAAAGGTAAAAGAGGTAACACTGGATACCAAGCTCATATACAGCGATTATTTTTCAGCGGTGACGGGAGGAAACAACAAGGTATTCCTTAAGCCTGAGAATATGCAGCGTACCGGGGCATACAAGATCAGAGGGGCATATTACAGGATAAGCAGGCTGTCCCGTGAGGAGAAGGAAAAGGGCGTCATAACCGCATCTGCCGGCAATCATGCGCAGGGTGTTGCGTATGCGGCAGGACAGTACGGCGTAAAGGCGGTCATCGTCATGCCTACGACAACCCCGCTCATAAAAGTTAACCGTACAAAGGCTCTCGGGGCAGAGGTAGTGCTTTACGGTGATATCTATGATGAAGCCTGTGACAAGGCATTGGAGCTTGCAGAGGCGGAGGGATATACTTTCGTTCATCCGTTTGATGATGAGGATATTGCAACGGGACAGGGCAGTATAGCATGGGAGATCTTTAAGGAGCAGCCACTTACGGACATCATTCTCGTCCCTGTCGGAGGAGGCGGACTTGCAACCGGAGTCGCGACTCTGACAAAGCTTCTGCACCCGGATACCGAGGTCATCGCGGTAGAGCCCGAGGGAGCAGCCTGTCTTAAGGCATCACTTGATGCGGGAAAGGTAGTGACTCTGCCTTCCGTATCCACTATTGCGGACGGTACCGCAGTAAAGACCCCCGGAGCAAAGATATTTCCATATCTCCGGAAGAATATAGACAGGGTGGTGACGGTTCCTGATGAGGACCTTGTCGCTGCCTTCCTCGATATGGTTGAGAACCATAAGATGGTCGTTGAGAATTCAGGTCTGCTTACGGTTGCTGCCCTTAAGAAACTGGACTGCAGCAATAAAAAGATAGTCTGTATCATTTCGGGCGGCAATATGGATGTTATTACCATGTCGTCTGTCGTACAGCAGGGACTCATCCAAAGAGACAGGATATTCACGGTATCGGTACTGCTGCCGGATAAGCCGGGCGAGCTTCAGAAGGTCGCCGGCATCATAGCGGGAGAGAACGGAAACGTAATAAAGCTGGAGCACAACCAGTTTGTGTCAACGAACAGAAACGCTGCCGTGGAGCTACGTATCACTCTGGAGGCCTTCGGTACGGAGCATAAGGAAAAGATCCTTTCAGTCCTTGAAAAGACCGGCTACAAACCGAAGGTTGTGCGCACGACGCTGTAGATACGTGAACAGACAGGAAGCCGAGGATTACATATACTCATCATACATGAGGGCGCAGCCTCAGCTTTCTTATGATATGCCGGACAGTGTAAAGAGACATCCGGAATTCACAAAAAAAATAATACAAAGCCTGTACCGCGGCACACCTTCTATAGCCGTGACAGGAAGCAAGGGCAAGGGCTCCGTTGCATATATTCTGTCCTCCGTTTTATCTCTCTGCGGAAAGACAGGTCTGATGACAGGTCCCCACACTGTAAAATTCAATGAAAGGTTCAGGATCGCCGATGAGCTTATCTCCGATGATGAGTTTTCGTTAATAGTATCTGAGCTCAGAACTCTTTTTGATGAGATAGGATGCGATACCCGAAAGGGAGAGTTCATAAGTCCCATAGGGATAGAGACAGCTGTGGCCGAAGCTTTTTTTGGCAGACACGGAACTGATTATGATATCTATGAACACGGTAAGGGAGTACGCTATGATGATGTGGGAAACATCCCTGCCGGATACGGTATCATCAATACGATATTCCTTGAGCATACAAGAGAGCTCGGCGGAAGCATAGAAGAGATAGCCTCTGACAAGGCATGTATCATAAGATCGGGGATGAAGGGCATTTATTCCGGCAGACAGAGCCGGGAAGCTGCCGATATTATCATAAAAAGAGCCGAAAATGAAGGAGTTGAGCTAAAGCTTTTCGGCAGGGATTATTCCGTTTCCGATATAAAATATCTCGATGAAGGCATGTCCTGTACCGTAGAGACATCAGGACATTTATACAGGGATATAAAGATCTCGCTTATGGGATCGGTCCAGTGTCATAATCTTGCACTTGCCCTGCAGGCGGCGGAGGATATCATCGGAGCAGACTTTATGCGCAGGAAAGAGGATATGCAAAGGCTGCAAAGCTGTCTTCAGCGTCTTGAATGGTTCGGCAGGCTTTCAGTGCTGAGCAGGGATCCTTTCATCCTGACAGACTGCTGCATAAACCGTAACAGCACGGCTTCGGCCATAGAGGCGGTCAGGGAGCTTGATATCCGGGATCCTTTATTCATCCTGGCCATACCCGATGACAAGGACTATCCCGGAGTTGCAGAGGCAGTCAATAAGGAGGGATATGATATAGTCCTTTCTGAGGTGTCAAATCCGCATTACCGTTTTTCCGGGATACAGCAGAAGAAGCTTTCGGATGCAGGAATCGTATGCGGATATGAAAAGGATCTTATTAAGGCCGTCAGCATGACCGGAAGACCTGTAGTCATTCTGGGTACCACAGCCATGCTTCCGGAGCTTAAGCGGCGTTATCGTTGAATATGTTGCCGGATATGATTATAATTGATGGAACAGGGCAAGGAATAAACCGGGCATAAGAGGTCAGGAATATGAACGTTAAAAGAGCCGGTTGGGCTTTTTTACTGATGATAATAGTATATATACTTGCATCGCTTATAATAAGCATTGCTTTTCCTGAGATTGACATCAGTGTAATGGCCGTTTTGAGCGAGCTTACGCTTCTGCTTCCCTGCCTGTTCGTGCTTTCAAAGGGAAGGGCGCAGATCCCTGCCCAGCTTCATCTTAAAGGAATAAAGCCCACAACGGCTGTAATGGCTCTGGTATACCATATCTGCTGCTATCCCGTGGTGATAGCCATGAATTCATTTACAATGGCCGTTTCTGATAATACGGCGCTTGATATCACTTCGGATTTTGATAATGGATCCTTTTTTTTGATGTGGCTGTTTATCGGTCTGATAGGACCTGTTGTTGAAGAGTTTGTATTCAGGGGAGTTCTTCTCGGCGGACTGCGTACCACAGGCAGGATCTTCAGTGCGGTAGTGCTTTCTGCCGTTCTTTTTGCTCTTGCCCATATGAACATCAACCAGTTTTCATATACCCTGTTTGCAGGGATATTCTGGGGGCTTCTGGTCGAGGCTACGGGAAGCCTCATCCCGTCCATACTTTGTCATGTAACCATGAACAGTATGAGTGTGTTCTTTCTGTTCTTATTCGAAAGCAGCTTCGGGGATCTTGATGAGATGCTCGCTGACGAAGGGATGACAACAGCGGCATCTTACATTGCGACCGGGATAGTCTTTCTTATTATTTCCATATTTACGACAATGCTGGCTCTCCTGATGCTAAGGGTGATAGCTCTTAATGAGGGGCGGACCGGGTGTTTTGAGAATATCTTCAGAAAGAAGAGCAGAGCCGAGAAATTCGGACGTCTCATTTCGGTTCCCATGATCATCGGGATCGTTATCTCGGCAGCGGTTACGATCCTTATGTTTATCATGGATCTTTTTATGTGAAAGCAGTGTTTTTTTCGGAATGACAATATATGCTATTCTGTGATATATTCTGTCTTGGGATTGTGCTTTTGTGCGTTGATATCCCTGAAGTCCGTGAACAGGGGAGCCCGGAAGGGATCCGGGTAAAAACTGAGGAGGAGAGATGATATGGTGAACCATCCTGTAGTAATGAAGATGCATAACGACAACGGAGTCCTGTACAGGACCATCTATGATAAGGATCCGTTTTACGGCAAAAGAAGGATATTCATACCTACGACGGGACTGAATAACATCGAAAGACCTGTCGAGGATATCATTGCCGACAGGATAGAAGAGGTGATAGGAGATATCTCAGATGCGGTGAAGAGCACGGCAGAGGATATTGCCAGGGTAGCAGAGCATATAGAAACAGAGGTTCATAAGTGGCTTGAAAAAAGAGTCCCTGTGATAACGGAAGCGGCTGAGGAAACTATCAGGGAATTGACAGCCGGGGCTTTGGAGCTGCTGTCAAAAGAATGAGCGGATGATACGGTCAATGTGGGGGTGTGATATGAAAAAGAGGTTAACTGTGATCACGGCGTTTTTGCTGATTGCCCTTGTCTTTGCGGGCTGCGGAAAGTCGGAGGCCGCCTATGACAGATCCTATGATACCGCGGAGGCTGCAGCGGCGGAGGCGGATTATTCTAACCAAAGCAGTGATTTCTCATCGGGGTATTCCGATGATTATGAATACAGTGACTATGCGGCGGAGGAAGCGGCAGAGCCGGAGGATTACGATTATGATGAATCCGGATCGGGGAGCGCCACAAAGGAAGCCGCCCCGGAGCAGGTGGAGGAATACGGCACAAAGATAATCAGGAACGCCAGTATATCACTGGACGTGGAAAACCTTGAGCTTTTTTCCGAAAACCTTAAGAAGACAGTGTATGACTACGGCGGATATATCGAGAACATGGATATTAACGCCTTTGATTCCGATTACTCGGAGTCAAGATACGGTTATTTTACCGCGCGCATCCCTGCGGCAAGACTTGATGATTTTCTGAATATAGTAAAGGATGAGGGGACTGTAACGGCAAAGAGTGAATCTGCAGAGGATGTGACTCTGCAGTATGTCGACACAGAGGCCAGGATAGCGACCTATGAGGCGGAGAGGGACAGTCTCATGGAGCTTCTTGATAAGGCGACCTCGCTGAAGGATATCCTGACCATAAGAGACAAGATAGCTGAGGTGAATTATGAGCTTGACAGCCTCCAGAGACAGCTGAAATCCATGCAGAATAAGGTGTCCTACAGTACGGTCAGCATAGATGCCAGAGAGACCAGGACAATTGCGCAGAGCAGGGGAGAAAAAACATACTTCGAAAAGATAGGAGAGAATTTCCTCAGCGAGATGGAGGACGGTCTTGAAATCGCGATAGACCTGTTGATATTC
>CACZRA010000067.1 GCA_902783395.1 uncultured Lachnospiraceae bacterium | reverse complement strand
CAGAACGCATCTGTTGAGGTGGAGATAGCAGCGGCTTCTCCGGTAAAAACGATAAAGCTTGATAAGGCAAAGGATACCCTTTTATACAGCGGAAAAGAAGACTTTACCGGACACAAGGATGTGACTGTATCCATAAACGAGCTAAAGGACTCGGCCGGTAAGGATATGATAAGCGACAACCGTATCGACGGTATCTCATTTAAATGGACCAGCTCAAACAAAAAGGTTGTGACTGTAGTGCCTTCTGACGACGGAAAGAGCGCAAGGATCACTGCTGCAGGAAAGGGGAGCGCGAAGGTAACGGTGAAGGTCCTTGACGGATCGGGAAAAACCGCGACGTTCAACGCGACCGTAAAGCAGCTGGCGGAGGAAGAGGTTATCACCGGACAGAAGTATATAGCACCGGGGAAATCCGCAACCTATAAGGTATCAGTGAAGCCCTCGAATACAAATGACAAGGGCGTGACCTGGGAACTTAAGGATAATCCCGAGGGTGTGACCGTAAACTCTAACGGTAAGGTTACGGTGGCAAATACCGTACCCGCCGACAAATGGTATAAGCCGATAAAGGTCATAGCGACCGCGAAGGACGATGGCAAAGTAAAGGGAGAGTTTGAATTCAGTATAGCTCCTGCCGCGACATCGATCTCTGTAAATGTGGGGAGCGGATATAAGGATAATCCGGTTTATGCGGTCAAGTGCGCAGGCAGCGGAGCCATGTCATCCGCACAGCTTTTTACGGTGGACAGGGATGATACGGCTAAGATCAGCGAGAATGTGATAGAGCTTAAAGCAAACCCGGTCAGCTCGACAACGGATCTTACCGGTAAGACCGATGTGACATGGAGCAGCAGCAATACGAAGGCTGCGGTGATCGTGGGAGAAGGCAATACCGTGAGAGTGAAGGCCGTGGGAAAGGGATCGGCCACTATTACCTGCAAGGCACAGGACGGCTCCGGAAAGAAGGCATCGGTAAAGATAAACGTTATCATTCCGGCATCGGGCATAGCGGTAGTACCGACGGGGGCCAACGGATATTCGGGATATCTGGGATTCGGCAGGACGGTCTCCATGAAAGCGGTACTCGGAAATGCCTACGGAACCCCTTCGGTAAAGAACGTTAAATGGGATTATGAGATCATCGGGATCATCAACGGAAAGGATGAGAAAGGCAAGGCTCTGGATGCCAAGGTGGTGTCCATAGATGAAGAAGGGAAGCTTAGAAATCATAATAACAAGCTCGTAAAGCTTTCCGGCGGGAAGGTGACAACCGCTACGGAGGATAAGTGGTATAAGGCTTTAGTTGATGTATACCCTGAAGCAAAAGCGGAATACGTTTCTGATACCATAAAAAAAGTGATCGAGGAAGCAGGTCATAAATCGATCCCTGAGTACGGTTTCCATGATTATACATGCGATGTGGGTGTGTATGTCCGGGCATATACCACTGACGGTTCCGGAAGGGAAAATAAGTATATGTTATACTTTGACTATCCGGTGGCTTCATTGGGTGTATACGGATGTGTAAGCGAGAATGATTACTGGTTTGGTGACAACAGTGAGGATCACTGGAAGATCACGAAAAACGGTACGTGTCCCATGGTAGAGGATGATGACAGAATCTACAGAGTATGGACCAAGACGAAGCAGTATGACGTCAGCGAAAACAAGATCTATACTTCAGGACTTGAGATCCCGAATATCATGCTTACCGTTGTCAGCAGCAATCCTAAGGTCGCGACAGCATGTTTTGACTGGGTTGCGGAGACAGACGAAAAAACCGGGAAGAAGTATAATTACGGATATCTGAAGGTGCATCCATTAAAGACGGGGAAAACAACCTTCAGTATATATTCCAATGACGGGACCGGTGTTAAGGCGACCTTTACGGTCAGCGTAGTGCCGCCGGAGCCGGATAAATAAAAAGATCAGACGGAAGATTTTTTCGGAGGTGTAATGGAAGATCTGTATGTGGAATGTCTGGTGGCGAGGAAGCCCCGGCCGTATGAAACGCTGTTAAAGGGATTGGCGTGGGGCTTCACGGTTTTATTTGCCGTTGCCGGGCTCATATTCCTTCCTGTATTGCTGGTCGGGGCTGTCATACTCGTACTCATAGATTTCTTCGCTCTGCCGAGGCTTTCGGTGGAGTATGAGTATCTGTATGTGTCGAGGTCGATACAGATAGACAGTATTTATTCGAAGGAGAAAAGAAGGAAGACTGCCGAGTATGAACTTGAGCAGATGGAGATCTTTGCCGAGGAGAGTGCGTGGCAGCTGGATGAATACAAAAACATGCAGACCGTTGATAAGGATTACACCTCCGGGGAGGACGGGATAAGCGCCTGGATCCTGATCGTGCATAACGGACAGGAGATACACAGGGTGAGGCTTGAGCCGAACGAGGAGATGGTAAAGGCCGTAAGATCGGTCTATCCCCGAAAAGTCTTTGCCAAGGCCTGATTTTTGGGGTATACTTATTGGATTAAATAAAAATCGGATCGCAGTGAGAGTCAGGGCTTTTTTAAGCATCAGGAGGGCGCGAATATGAGCAGAATTATCGGAGACGGCATCACTTTTGACGATGTACTTCTTGTCCCGTCTTATTCAAAGGTCATACCCAATCAGGTAGATATCACCACGAATCTCACAAAGAGCATAAAACTGAATATCCCTATGATGAGCGCCGGAATGGACACCGTAACGGAAAACCGTATGGCGATCGCCATGGCAAGACAGGGCGGGATCGGCATCATACATAAGAATATGTCGATAGAGGCTCAGGCGGACGAGGTCGATAAGGTAAAGAGATCCGAGAACGGTGTCATCACGGATCCGTTTTCATTATCCCCCGACCATACGCTGGAGGACGCGGATAACCTGATGGGGAAGTTCCGGATATCGGGAGTCCCGGTCACGGAGGGCAGGAAGCTTGTCGGTATCATAACCAACAGGGATCTGAAATTCGAAACAGACTTCACACAGAAAATAAGAGACCGTATGACAAAGGATAACCTGGTCACGGCTAAGGAGGGCATCACGCTGGAGGAGGCTAGAAGGATACTTGCGGATGCCAGGAAGGAAAAGCTCCCGATAGTTGATGATGAGGGAAATCTTAAGGGACTTATCACGATAAAGGACATTGAAAAGCAGATAAAGTATCCGAATTCGGCAAAGGATGACAAGGGAAGGCTGCTCTGCGGCGCGGGAGTCGGGATAACCGCGAACGTGCTTGAGAGGGTGGAGGCTCTTGTAAAGGCGAAGGTAGACTGTGTCGTGCTCGACAGCGCGCACGGACATTCGGAGAACGTGATAAAATGCGTGAGGATGATAAAGGATGCGTATCCGGAGCTCCAGGTCATAGCCGGAAATGTGGCAACCGGTGAGGCTACGGAGGAGCTGATCAAGGCGGGTGCCGACGCGGTGAAGGTCGGTATAGGTCCGGGCTCCATCTGTACGACGAGAGTCGTGGCCGGTATCGGTGTGCCGCAGATAACGGCAATAATGGACTGCTATGAGGCGGCCAGAAAGCATGAGGTGCCGATAATCGCCGACGGAGGCATCAAGTATTCAGGAGATATCACAAAGGCAATAGCCGCGGGAGGCTCCGTTACCATGATGGGATCGATGTTTGCGGGCTGTGATGAGGCTCCCGGTGATTTCGAGCTCTTCCAGGGCAGAAAATACAAGGTATACAGAGGCATGGGAAGCATATCCGCCATGGAGAACGGAAGCAAGGACAGATACTTCCAGGAGGGCGCGAAGAAGCTCGTGCCTGAGGGAGTGGAAGGACGGGTAGCTTACAAGGGCTCCGTAGAGGATACGGTTTACCAGCTTATCGGAGGACTCCGCTCGGGAATGGGATACTGCGGGGCTGAGAGTATCAAGATGCTTCAGGAGACCGGAAGGTTCGTGAAGATATCAAGCGCCTCACTGAAGGAAAGTCATCCGCATGACATACATATCACCAAGGAAGCACCGAACTATGCGGTGGACGATAACTGAGTAATGTTCCGTTATATCTGCTCCGAATTTTTACGGACCATACGGTCAAAGTACTTTCTTAAGATAGTCATTGTGATCATAGCGGTATCCGTCCTTGCGAATCTGACTATGATAGCCTTCAGGGACTATGTATACGGGGTAAATGACGGAACCTACGGATACAATCTTATAATGTTTGCGGGAGGGTTCTTCTGGCTGCCGTACTATACGACGATCTTCATATCGGATATGGTCTTAGGCGAGACATACCCCAACCCTTTTATCAAGGACAGGATCACGAAGCGGCTCAGGAGGTCGTATCTTTACATAGGAAAGCTCATTACGGCATGGCTTGACCTTATTATCATCGTGATACTGTCTTTTATCATCTTTATCGGTATATCTACACTGTTTCAGCTTTCGACGGGGAGTCTTTCGGGGGCAGTGGTCGTGGATTTTGCGGTAAATATCCTTCTTGCCACACCGCTTTTTGCCGCAGGCTGCTCGATCGGAATGATGTGTCTTTTCATGAAGGAGAAGAAGACCGGGGCTTTTCTGATCTTCTGGGTGCTCACGATAGTGATACCGAGATGTGTTATGTTACTCGGAGCGGAGCCGTTGAGCATAGAGGTGTTTAAGTTCATCAAGGATAAGATTTTACTGACACCTCAGTTTACGACCCTTCAGTTCTATGCATCCAGGAATGTACCGCAGATACTGATCTCAAGCACGGTTTACATAATTATTTCAACGCTTTTGGGCGGGTTAACATTCTGCAGAAAAAGGATAGATAATCTGCCTGCGAGCGCGGGCCGGAAAAGGAATGAATAAATGATGCTGGGAAGAAACAGCCGGTGCTGGTGCGGCAGCGGGCTAAAGTATAAAAACTGTCATGAGGGATTTGACGAAAAGATAGAGTATTTCAGGAGACTCGGCTATAAGGTGCCCGGACATGAGATAATAAAGACGCCGGCGCAGATAGCGAAGATCAAGGAGGCTGCGGTAATAAACATGGCCTGTCTTGATTATGTGTCAGAGAATATAAAGGAAGGGATAACGACCCAGGAGATAGATGACTGGGTATCGAGGATAACCCGGGATATGGGCGGGATCCCCGCAACACTCGGATATGAGGGCTTCCCGAAGAGCGTATGTACATCGATAAATTCGCAGGTTTGCCACGGTATCCCGTCCGAGGAGGATGTGCTCCTTGACGGGGACATCATAAATGTGGACTGTACGACCATACTGGACGGGTACTATGCGGACAGCTCAAGGATGTTTATGATAGGCGATGTGGAGCCTGATGCGAGAAAGCTCGTGGAGGATGTGCATGAAGCGGTCAGGGTAGGACTTGATGCGGTGAAGCCCTGGAAGACACTGGGGGATATGGGAGCTGCCGTGAACGCTTTCTGTAAGTCGAAGGGCTATTCCGTGGTCCGTGAGATCGGAGGCCACGGTGTGGGATGTGATTTCCATGAGGAGCCCTGGGTCAGCTATGTGTCTGAGCCAAATACGGAGATGGTGATGGCACCGGGCCTGATGTTTACGATAGAGCCCATGGTGAATATGGGAAAGCCTGATATCTTCATTGATGCCGAAAATGACTGGACGGTCTACACGGATGATGACAGCCTGTCGGCTCAGTGGGAGGTACAGATAGTCGTTACGGAAGACGGGTATGAGATGATCTCGTGGTGACCGGCATAAGGAGGATAATATGGATATTCCGGGAAATTATAAGTCTGCTCTGGATGTAAGGCAGACACAGATCGCGATAAAGGAGGTCAAGGATCATTTTGAGAGGTCGCTTGCCAGGCATCTGAACCTTACCAGAGTTTCGGCTCCGCTATTCGTGACGCCGGAATCTGGACTGAATGATAATCTGAACGGTGTGGAAAGACCGGTGAGCTTTGATCTCGGAGAGACCGGGAAGACTGTGGAGATAGTGCAGTCGCTCGCGAAATGGAAGAGGATGGCGCTGGGAAGATACGGCTTTGCGCCCGGTGAGGGGCTGTATACGGATATGACCGCGATCCGCAGGGATGAAGATACGGACAATCTCCACTCGGTATATGTGGACCAGTGGGACTGGGAGAAGGTCATCGAAAAGAAGGACCGTACCTTTGAGACTCTTAAGGAGAATGCCGATGCCGTATATGAGGCCATGAAGGAGACGGAGGCTTATATTGCCGCAAAGTACAGCTACATCAAAGACCAGCTTCCCGATAAGATGACCTATATCACCACACAGGAGCTGGAGGATATGTATCCCGGGCTTGATGCGAAGGGCAGGGAGAGAGAGGCCGTTAAGAAATACGGAGCGGTCTTTGTCTCGCAGATCGGTGATAAGCTGAGATCCGGCGAGAAGCATGACGGGAGAGCACCGGACTATGATGACTGGACCTTGAACGGGGATATAATCGTATACTACCCCGTACTTGATATTTCATTTGAGATATCGTCCATGGGGATCAGGGTCGATGAGGATGCTCTGCTGAGACAGCTGGAGCTTGCCGGGTGTGAGGACAGGAAGGAGCTTGATTTTCAGAAGGCGCTGCTTGAGGGCAGACTTCCGTATACGGTCGGAGGCGGCATAGGCCAGTCGAGGATATGTATGTATTTCCTGCGTAAGGCGCATATCGGTGAGGTGCAGTCATCCGTATGGCCCGGGAAAATGACGGAGGAAGCGGAGAGCATGGGGCTCAGACTGTTGTAATCGGGAGACATTTCATGGCACGGAGAGAAAGCAGATCGTCGATAGGGAAATGGATAGCAATCGTTATAATATTGCTTGTTATCATGTTGATCCTGATCGCATATATAATCATATCGGGTCACGGCAAGTCCAACCCGGTCACACAGGGGATACAGCGGGAGGTCACGAAGAAGGCTGTGGATAAGGTCATTTCGGACCAGACCGGCGGAGCAGTGAACCTCGATGATATAGAATCAAAGATGAGCGATGAGGATGCCGAGACATTCAACGACATAGTGGATAAGTATTCGGATTCGGGACTGATCTCCGAAGCCATAAGCGTTTATTCCGCAAACGGCGGTGATGTGGGGGCGACGGCGGAGGAGCTGCGCGACAAGGTGAATCCGGAGGATATCGAGACCCTGAAGGAGCTCTATTCGAGATATGCCGAGTAGGGCAGTGATAAAGGCTTATGACCGGATATCGTACATATGAAGACTGTAAGGATATCTGTCAGGAACCTGGTTGAATTTATCCTCCGCAGCGGGGATATAGATGAAAGGCAGGGACAGGGGGGCGGTGTCGATGCGATGCTCGAGGGAGCAAAGATACACCGGGCCATTCAGGCCGCCGCGGGTTCTGATTATACTGCCGAGGTATCCCTGCGTGAGGATATACCGCTGTCTGATGATCTGACTCTCGTGATAGAGGGCAGGGCGGACGGCATAATAAATAACGATGGATATATAACGATCGATGAGATCAAGGGCATGTATCTGAACGTGCTGAAGCTCGCCGAGCCCTTTGAGGTTCATCTGGCACAGGCGAAATGCTACGCCTATATCTGGGCAAAGCAGCATGATCTGAGCGATATCTCGGTCAGGATGACCTATGTGAGCATCGAAGACCGGCAGATAAAGCTTTTTAATTCCGACTATACATTTGAAGAGCTTAAGACGTGGTTTGACGGACTGACGGAATACTACAGGCCGTGGGCTTTGCATATCGCGGAATGGACGGAGATTCGGGAGCGTTCCGCGAAGGAGCTGGAGTTTCCGTATGAATACAGGCCGGGGCAGAAGGAGCTTGCGGCCGACGTATACAAGACGATATACCATAGAAAGAAGCTTTTTCTGGAGGCGCCCACGGGAACCGGAAAGACTCTGGCGGTACTCTATCCTTCCATAAAGGCTGTCGGTGAGGGGCTTGCGTCTTATATTTTCTATCTGACGGCAAAAAACATGGGAGCCAGGGCCTGCTCGGACGCATTGGAGCTGATGCGCAGCAAGGGAGGTCTCAGACTCAAGTCCGTTCATATCCTCGGGAAGGAAAGAGCATGTCTGAATAAGACCGCTCACTGTAACCCGGTGGAATGCGCCTTTGCAAAGGGGCATTTTGACAGAGTGAACGAAGCGCTCTATGAGCTGCTGACAACAAGAGATGCCTTCACCAGAGAGGAAATAGAGAGAGAAGCCCTGAAACGGGAGGTCTGCCCGTATGCTTTGGCAAGGGATCTTACGGAGTTCTCCGACTGTATCATCTGTGATTATAACTATGTATTTGATGCCTCTGTCGCATTGAGACAGTTCTTCGGTGAGGGAAAGAAAACAGGTGATTATTTATTTCTCGTAGACGAAGCACATAATCTCGTGGAACGTGCAAGAGATATGTACAGCGCGGATCTGAGCTTAGGACAGCTTGGGCGGGCGAAGCAGCTTATACGGGGGATAGACAGAAGGCTCTCTTCCTATCTCAGTTCCCTGACCGGACAGCTGAAGTACCTTGCGGAGGAGTTTGAAGAACAAAGGCTGTCCGGAAACAAATATATGATAGCGGATGATATAGGAGGTGTAGTTGATGCGGCCGGAACTCTGGCAGGCAGATTCCTCGAGCTTATGCAGGAAAAATCTCATCCGAATGGGGAACAAAATAAAAACGACGGTTACGATCCGGCCCAGCTGACTATAACGGATGCTTATCCGTCATTGCGGAGCCGGGAGTCAGACAGTGTGAAGAAGGAAGGCGTTACCGGCGGGGAGGTATCCGGGGGATCGGTAAAGGCTGACAGGTTCGGGGATGAGATCCTGGAATTCTACTTTGAGCTGGTGCATTTCAACGATGTCTGTGACAGGCTTGATAAGCGCTACAGGGTATATATGGAGCAGACCGAAGGCGGAGATCACAGGCTGAAGCTTCTCTGTGTGGATCCTTCGCATAATCTGGCGGAATACCTTTCCTGCGGCAGGGCGTCAGTGTTTTTTTCGGCTACACTGCTGCCGGTTTCTTATTATATGGATCTGCTGGTGGGAAACAGGGATGATTATACGGTGTACGCATCCTCGATATTTGATCCTTCAAAGCTGGGAGTATTTATAGATACGGGTGTTACGTCAAGGTATGCCAGACGGGGACCGGAGGAGTACAGAAAGATAGCGGAGCATATCAGGGAGATAGTCGGATGCAGAAGGGGGAATTATCTGGTTTTCTTTCCGTCGTATTCATTTCTTGAGAACGTATGTGATCTGTATTTCGAGCTGTATGGCGAAAACAATAGTTATGAATTGCGGGATGAAGGGACACGGTATGCGGATGAAGAAGAGAGCTGGCCGGATGACGCTTTGTACATCTGTCAGGCTCCGGAGATGTCCGAACAGGACAGGGAGGATTTTCTCGGAGAATTTGCCGGAGGAAAAAACGGGGGAGTTATCGGATTCTGTGTAATGGGAGGGCTTTTCGCGGAAGGGATCGATCTCGCGGGGGAAAGTCTCATAGGAGCGGTCATAGTAGGGACCGGTCTTCCGCAGATAAGCAACGAAAGAGACATATTGAAAAAGTATTTTGACGATAACGGACGTGATGGATTCGATTACTCCATGAAGATCCCCGGGATGAATAAGGTTCTCCAGGCGGCGGGGAGAGTTATCCGGACGGAAGAAGACACGGGTGTTATTGCTCTGCTGGATGAGAGATTTGACAAACCGGATCACAGGAGAATGTATCCGAGGGAGTGGAAAGATATAGTTAAAATAACGGGAGACGAATTCGGTGCCGTGAAAAAATTCTGGTCGGAAAAAGGAAATTGACATGATATTTATCGAGACGGATCTGCAAAAAAATACGGATGATATACATGCCCTTACACGTGCTTTTTTTCCGGAGGAGGAGGTAAGCATAACGCAGTGCGGAGTATCCGGAGACGATCTGTCGCATCCTGTTATAAAACCCGAAAACAGTGGAAAAGGTGGAAAACTTGTTTATAAATCCGACAGGTATGAAATGTTTGAGATCGATGTCGCGACTGATGAAAAGGATGAACTCAAGCGGACGGTTTATACTGCGTTATCAAATCATACCGGGAAGACACTTCAGTGGGGAGCGCTCACGGGGATACGTCCGACGAGGCTGGTAAGGAGGAGAGTCGAGTCGGGGATGTCCGGGGATGAGATAGTAGCTGATATGAAAAAGTGCTATTTTACTTCGGAGGAAAAAACGCAGCTCTCGATCGGGATAGTAAAAAAAGAGAGGGAGCTTATCAACAGACTTATTTCAGACCGGGAGTTATACGAAGGGATAAAATGCACGGATGTTATCGATGCCGGAAGGATATTTTACAATAGCGGAAGTTATAGTCTATATGTTGATATACCGTTCTGTCCGACCAGATGTCTTTACTGTTCCTTTACAAGCAACGCCGTCGGAAATGACAGATCGATAGTTTCGGATTATCTTGACGCGCTGGAGGAGGAGATACGCCGCAGCGCGGAGCTGATACGGGGGAGAGCGGACCGGGTACCGGATACTGTATATATAGGAGGGGGGACACCGACAGCCCTGCTTGCTGATGAGCTTGACCGGCTGCTCACTTTACTGGGAGAAGCGTTTGATACTGACAGGTCATATGAATTTACGGTCGAAGCCGGAAGGCCTGATTCGATCACCGGAGAAAAGCTCGAGGTCATGAAAAAACACATGGTATCAAGAATATCGGTAAATCCGCAGACAATGAATCAGACAACGCTTGATACCATAGGGAGGCGCCACAGTGCCGCTCAGGTGAGAGAGGCTTTTAATATGGCGAGGGAGCACGGCTTTGACAACATCAATATGGACATGATAATAGGCCTTCCCGGAGAGGGTATTATGGAGGTCGGAAACACGGTTGATGAGTTATGTAAACTTAATCCTGATTCGCTTACGATCCATACTCTTGCCGTAAAAAGGGCTTCCGCGATGAAAGAGCGGCAGGAGACAGGCAGCCTGAACCGTGAGGAAGCTGAGGCTATGATGGACCGGGCATGTAAAGGAGCCCTGAGCCTCGGCATGAGTCCTTATTATCTCTACAGACAGAAGAATATGTCGGGGAACCTGGAAAACACGGGATACGCAAAGGAGGGTAAGCACTGCCTTTATAATATCCTGATCAATGAGGAGATACAGGATATCCTGGCGTTGGGAGCCGGAGCGATAAGCAAAAGGGTCGACATTAACGGGAATACGAGACGGTGCGCCAATTACAAGCAGGTCCGGGATTATATTGCAAATACGGAAAACGTGATGAACAAGAAAAGAGAACTCTGGGCAAGCCGTATTAAATGAAAAAATGTATTTTTGGCGTCCTTATCATATTATGATATAATCAGAAACATGGAAAATTTCTCAGACGACAAAGTCATACTGAGCAGGGAAGAATATATGCAGCTTGTGGCCAGCAATGAGAGGCTGCAGGATGCCGAGCGCAGAGCCAACGCGGCCAATAAGGCCAAATCTGATTTCCTTTCTTCAATGTCTCATGAGATACGGACTCCCATGAACACCGTGCTGGGTATGAATGAGCTCATACGCATGACGCTGGGGGATGCGGAGCTGTCCATAGGAGAGAAGATAAGCCGTGTCGTGGGCTATACCGACGGCATACAGCATTCCGGAGAGATGCTTCTCTATGTCATCAATGATATCCTTGATATTTCCAAGATAGAATCAGGAAAATTTGAGATACGTTCTGCGCCTTATCACTTTGAGAAGCTGATGGAGGACATCCTTCCTTTATTCAGGATAAATGCCGAAGGAAAGAATCTCCTTTTTTCGGCGGATATAGATAAGGAGCTTCCGGGGTATATAGAGGGTGACGAGGTACGTATCAGGCAGATCATCACGAATATTGTGAACAATGCCGTGAAATATACCAAAGAGGGCTCTGTCTCAATGACCGTATCCGGAAGAAGGAGCGGGGATGAGGTAATATATGACATCGCGGTCAGAGATACCGGGATCGGTATCAAAAGCGAGAATCTCGTCCACCTTTTTGATTCCTTTGAAAGGGTGGACAGTGCGGAGACGCATTATATAGAGGGGACGGGACTCGGGCTTGCCATAGTCAAGAACCTGCTTGATCTAATGGGAGGTTCCATAGAGGTTGAAAGCGTATACGGAGAGGGTTCCGTATTTACGGCACATATTCCCCAGAGGATACTGTCGGATGAGAAAATAAGTGAGTATATGCCGGCCACAGGACCGGATCTATCCGAGAGCAGCCACCATTATTACAGGGATAGAAAGGTCCTTGTGGTAGATGATAATATAGCGAACCTCACCGTGGCAAAGAGCTTTCTGGAGCGTATGAAGGTTGAGGCCGATACGTCAGCGTCAGGCAGGGAGGCATTGGAACGCATAAGCGAAAAACACTATGACATAATCTTCCTGGATCATATGATGCCCGAACTCAGCGGAGTCAAGGTGCTGAAGGAGATCAGGGAAAATCCAGATAAATATCAGATTAATATTAATACGCCTTTTATTGTAATGACGGCAAATGCCATAATAGGCGCTAAAGAGAAATACATAAACGAGCACGGGTTTGACGGATATATAGCAAAGCCCTTCAGGTTTGCCGAGCTTGACAGGATGATGTCAAGATATATGGAGGGGGAAGAGATAGTGCCGGGAGCGCCCGCGGGAGCCGGGGGTCCGCCGTCCGGAATGGGAGGTCCGCCAGCCGGAATGGGAGGTCCGCCGTCCGGGATGGGAGGTCCGCCGCCGGGAGTGGGAGGTCCGCCATCCGGAATGGGAGGCCCGCCGCCGGGAATGGGAGGTCCGCCGCCCGGAGCCAGGGGAGAGGTCTGGGACATTGATTTTAAGACCGGGATCGAAACCTGCGGCGATGAGGATACTTATAACGTGGTTGCCGACGCTTATCTTGAGATCCAGGGTGAAAACGCCGGTAAGCTCAATGAATACCTGAGAGCAGATGACTGGGAGAATTACAGGATAGTGGTCCATGCCCTGAAATCCTCCTCGCTCACCCTCGGCGCGAAAAACTTTTCAGGGTTTTCCGCCACGGTGGAGAATGCGGCGAACAGCTTCCTCGAAGGCGAAGATATAGAAAGGAACCTTGGGTATCTCCGGGGATCCTATAATTCTTATGCAGCGGCATATGCCGCTGTCTGTGAGACGCTGCGCAAATACAGGAGCGAGGGCAAGTCTTGAGCGCTGTTTTTCCGCAGGGATCAGCATTTGTTACATAAATATTAAGCATTTTCTTGACTTTTATATATATATAGGTATAAAATGCTTTGCGATGCGGATATAGCACAGTGGTTAGTGCGCCGGCTTCCCAAGCCGGACACACGGGTTCGATTCCCGCTATCCGCTTTTGTGATAAGTCCATGGTGGAAGTGGTCAGGCACAGCCATGCACGGGCTTATTTTTTTGTTTTGAGTGTTTTTTACAGGGAATACGATACCGGGAAACCGCGGTATTCGCGGCATGGAGGTGAAGATGAAAAAAAAGATGTTGTTATTGATGCTGGGGCTTTCGGTGATGCTTGTATTTGCAGGCTGCGGCTCAAAGGACGATGATGAAGAGCCGACAGAGGCTGTGACAGTCGAAGCTGCTGCTCAGGCACCCGCGATGGTCATGCAGGAGGTACAGCCTGAAGCTTCTCCTGTTGAAGACGCTCCCGTACAGGAGGAATCTGATGTACCGCCTGACGGAATGGTCGCCAATCCGCTCACGGGTGAGTGGATAGACGCGTCTCTGGAAGATCAGAGACCCATAGCTGTCATGATCGATGACGAAAAGAAGGCACTGCCGCATTTCGGTGTTTCGGAGGCGGATGTTATTTATGAGATCATGAACAGTACACAGAATGACGGAGTTACAAGGTTCATGGCTCTTTTCAAGGATTATAACTCGGTTAAGCAGATAGGCTCCATAAGAAGTACGAGGCCTACGAACCTGCAGACGGCTCCTGAGTGGAACGCGGTACTCTGCCATGACGGCGGACCGTTCTGGAATGACAGCTTCTATAAGAATCCTTTCGTGGACAGGTTCTCGGGAACCTTCTCCAGAGTGGATAACGGCAAGGCAAGGGAATTTACCGAGTATGCGCTTCAGGGTGATGTGGACAAGAACTTTAAGAACACCGGTTTTTCAAAGACCTATAACGATTATTACAGGGGTGATCACTATAATTTCGCTACAAGGGCAAATCCCAACACACTTGATCAGTATTCAAGCGCACAGACCGTGAATAAGGTGTCGCTTCCTTTCCATCACAATAATCCCTGGCTTGAGTATAACCCCGAGGAAGGTGTGTATTACTACTTCCAGTACGGAGATAAGGAGATCGACGCAGGTAACGGCAACAAGCAGGTCTGCTTCAAGAACCTTCTCCTTCAGGGCGCACGTCTTGAGAAGCTTGATGACCACGGCTATATGATCCTTCATACAAATGACGGGGACTACAAGGACGGAGACACCAGGGAGGGCTGGTATCTCACAAACGGTAAGGCTATCAAGGTCTCATGGACAAAGATGGATGATACCTATCCTACAAGGTACTATGACGAGAACGGTGATGAGATAAAGCTGAACGTGGGAAAGACTTATGTAGCTATTATGCCTTCATCGGATTTCGGCGATATCAAGTTTGAGTGATGATAGAAGAAAAGGATCTTTACGGTATAAAGCATTATATTTACGGTGAAGCATATTACGGGTCAGACAGGGGCATGCGCTTTCGTCTGGCCCGAGAGCCTTTAAAGAACGTGGTCTTCGCTTCCGAAGAGGAGAAACAGGCCGATGATCCGAAGCTTCGGGCGGAGGTATGGTTCGGAAAGCTGTCGTATGAAAAGACGCCCGGTGAGGAGATCACGCGGAAGAACTTTGAATTCAGCGAAGACGGATACAAGGATGCCATAGCCTGGTTCAATCACATGAATGACCGGTAAATATTAAATTAACTCAAGTATCCCGGCGGGAGCTGACACGATGATGTCGGCTCCCGCTTTTTCAAGCTCTTCCCTGCCGCGGAATCCCCATAAGACACCGACGGTATACATACCCGCGTTTTTTCCGGTCAGCATGTCCGTATCAGTGTCACCGATAT
>CACZRA010000066.1 GCA_902783395.1 uncultured Lachnospiraceae bacterium | reverse complement strand
ATTATCAGCCCGGAGGCCTTAAGGAATCTCAGATGATGCGAAAGCGCCGGAGCGGACATATCCATCATGGCCGCAAGATCCGTCACGCATTCCTCGGTATGGCAGAGCAGCCAGAAAAGCTTAACCCGTGAAGGATCCCCCAGAAGCCTGAAGATATCCGAAGCCGCGGCAAAGCCCTCAAGACTCGGCATTTCACAGAGGAGATCTTTTATTTCATCATTATTTCCGTGATCATGCGGCAGCTTCATGCTTACCTCCCGGTGTCCTGAAAGAGGTGGCCTTCTTAAAAAGCAAAGACCACAAAACCGTGATACAGAACCCTGCCAGAGCCAGATTCCGGTTGTATGACGATCCGTCAGTTCCCGGTATTAACGTGGACAGATGGAAAAGTATCATGGAATGGATTAGGTAGAATTCAAACGATATCATACTGAAGGCATCGATGAGACGGAAGGGATTCCTGCGTACGCAGGCGATGCTTACCCTCTCATAGCGGTATCCGGCGCTCTCTGCCAAAAGACATATAATGATCATGACGATCACATATACGGTAGGCATGATGTATCCATAGACCGTGATATATCCCGCATCAAGCTCCTCCAGATAGTATATGCGGTTATGGACCGTCAGGAGCACGGTGAAAACCGCGATGGAAAGGATATAGGAAATCCTTCCGTCAAAAGGAAGCCTCTTCCGCTTTGCGATCATAAAGGATAGTGCTCCGCAAAGGTAAAGATCTATATTGCAGTAAAACGGGACAAACACCTCCTGCGTCCAGTCGGCTCCGGAAAATAAAAGAAGTATGCGTCCCGTAAATCCCAGAGCGGCTGCGGCTGCGAAAACGGAAAGGATATGGATGATCCCGTCTGCTCCATCAAGCTTCCTGCAGACAACCGCGGCAAGAGGAGTCAGAAGATAAAGCCAGGCAAGAGTTGATACATACCAGGTTGCCGCTATGCTGCTGCAGCCCGGCTCTCCGGTATAGGTAAATGTAAGCAGCCTTAATACCGTCTTTGGATAAAGGGTAACAAAGGCAGGCTCCGATACAGTGAGCGCTATCAGATAAAAACACCATACAGGCAGAAGGATCTTGAAAAACCTTCTCAGATAAAAACGGATCACGCCCTGAAACGAAAGGTCATACTTCGGCTCCTTCCCCAGAAAACCGCCTATATTATAATATCCGCTTAAGAAAAAGAAGACCCATACCGCGCCGTGTCCCGCCGTTTTCATAAACCAGTTGCTGCCGGTTATCTGATATCCGTGCATCGAACTGAAAACTCTCACGTGTATCAGAAAAACAGACAGAGCGGCGGCTGTCTTAATATAAGCAAAAGGATCCGTCAGATTTTTCGTTGCTTTTTCTTCCATAGATCACTGATATCCATCATGCCAAAGCTGCACCGATGCCGCAGGCCCCGGCAACCTCCCGTTGACAACATCAGTATAAGTATAATATAATCTAAACAATTAAACAATCGTTTAATTGTTGAAAAGAAAAAGGAGGCAGCTATGAAAAAAAGCTATAAGATCGAAGTGGACTGCGCAAACTGTGCGGCAAAGATGGAGGAAGCGGCAAAGAAGACCGAAGGCGTGAAGGATGCCGTCGTAAATTTCATGACGCTTAAGATGAACGTGGAATTTGAAGACGGAGCGGATCCCGGGGAGGTCATGCCGAGAGTGCTGAAAAGCTGCAAAAAAGTAGAAGACGACTGCGAGATCTATATATAAGGAAAACGTCTGACAGAAAGAGAGCAATCACCCCATGAATAAGAAACAGAAGCGGAACCTTTGCAGGATCATCATTACGGCCATACTTCTTGCCGCGCTGCATTTTTCGGATGAAGGCGTAAGTATTGCCGCAGCCTGTATTTCCTATGCTTCAGGCACATTTTTCTTCCGGGTTTATCCCGTCCTGCACTTTGTCCTTTTCATGATCCCATATCTTATCATAGGACATGATGTGCTCCGCAAAGCCCTTAAGGGGATAAAAAACCGCCAGCCCATGGACGAATCTCTGCTCATGTCCATAGCGACCATGGGAGCCGTTGTGCTTGCCTTATATCAGGATGTCACAGGCGGACACGGTGACTATGACGAGGCGATAGCGGTCATGCTCTTCTATCAGACGGGTGAATGGTTCCAGAGCGTAGCGGTGGGAAAGAGCCGCCGCAACATCTCGGAGCTCATGGATATTAGACCCGATTATGCCAATGTTGAGATCGACGGGAAGCTGGAACAGGTCGATCCGGACGAAGTGGAGATCGGCACGGAGATAGTCGTGAATCCCGGAGAAAAGATACCGATAGACGGTATCATAATCTCCGGTACAGGCTCCCTCGATACGGCCGCGCTCACCGGCGAGAGCCTTCCGAGACAGATACAGACGGGAGACGAGGTCATATCCGGATGCATCAATCTCACGTCTCCTCTCAGGATAAGAACCACAAAGGAATTCGGTGAATCCACGGTATCAAAGATCCTTGACCTTGTAGAGAACGCTTCTTCACGCAAATCAAGATCGGAGGATTTCATAACGAAATTCGCCAGGATATATACTCCGGCGGTTGTTTGTTCCGCGATCGCTCTTGCGGTGTTTCCGCCGTTGGTACGTCTGCTTTTACATATGGATCCCATGTGGGGAAGCTTCATTTACAGAGCTCTTTCTTTCCTCGTGATCTCCTGTCCGTGCGCGCTGGTCGTATCCATCCCTCTCACCTTCTTTGCGGGCATCGGAGGCGCAAGCCACGCCGGCATACTGGTAAAGGGCTCAAACTATCTGGAGACCCTGTCGGAAACAGATACCGTAGTCTTTGACAAGACGGGTACTCTGACAGCCGGAAACTTTGAAGTGGACGCAATACACCAGAGTCCGCTCAAAGAGCGTGAGCTCATTGAGATCGCCGCCCTTGCCGAAGCTGCTTCCTCTCATCCCATAAGCCTCAGCCTCAAACGTGCTTACGGAGAAGAGCCCGACCGGTCAAGGGTATCGGATATAGAAGAGATAGCAGGGCACGGGATAAAGGCCGTAGTTGACGGAAAGAACGTCGCAGTCGGAAATACAAAGCTGATGAACTCCGTGGGCGCGGCATACAAGGAGTGTCCTGATGACATCGGCACGGTGATCCACGTCTCCATAGACGGAGTGTATGCCGGACATATAGTCATATCGGATATAGTAAAACCTCATTCGGCGGAAGCAATAAAATCCCTCAAGGCCTGCGGCATAAAGCAGACCGTGATGCTCACCGGAGACGCTTCAAAGATCGCGGATAAGGTCGCGTCAGAGCTCGGTATCGACGAGGTCCATTCAGAGCTTCTTCCGGCTGACAAGGTGGAACGCGTGGATGCCCTTATCGAAAACAGAAGCGGCAAAGGAAAGCTCGCCTTCGTCGGCGACGGGATAAACGATGCCCCCGTGCTGTCAAGGGCCGATATCGGCATCGCCATGGGAGCCATGGGATCGGATGCCGCTATAGAGGCCGCCGATGTGGTACTGATGGATGATGATCCGCTTAAGATCGCGGAAGCCATAAGGATAGCAAAGAAATGCCTCCGCATAGTAAAGGAAAATATAGGTTTTGCGATCGGGGTAAAACTTCTCTGCCTGATACTCTCGGCATTCGGACTGGCGGACATGTGGCTTGCCGTATTTGCTGACGTAGGCGTGATGATACTCTGTGTGCTCAATGCCGTACGGGCCTTGATCACGAAAAAATAAACGGCCAAAGTCTCCTGTACACTTCGGCGACAGGAAGCCCCTTTACATTGCTGTAGTCTCCGTCTATGCTCTCCACGAGCACGGCGCCTTTCCCCTGTATCCCGTATGCTCCCGCCTTATCCAGCGGCTCTTTGGAGGCCGCATAGTCCCGGAGTATCCTCTCATCTGCGGCATACATTCTGACATCGGTGCGTACGTGAAATACATCCATATCCCGTGAGGCTCCTTTTTGCGGATATATGATCGTCACACCTGTATAGACGGTATGCGTCCTCCCGGAAAGCATGCAAAGCATATCATAGGCTTCATCACTGTCCTTCGGCTTTCCGAGGATCTTATCACCGAGTGCCACTATGGTATCGGCTCCCAGTACTATCTCATCGGGATGCCTGCCGGCGACTGCCCGGGCCTTCCTTCCTGAAAGCTCCTCGACATATTCCGCGGGAGCACATCCCTCAGGCATGGTCTCATCCGCATCGGAGGTATCGACCGTAAACGGTATCCCTACCTGCTCCAGGAGCTCCCTTCTCCTTGGGGACGCGCTCGCTAGTATTATCCTTTTCATTTCGTTCATGGCTGCACGATCTCCTCCTGTACTATGCCACTTAAGGCAAAAGCGCCTGACAGGTTTCCCTTCAGGCGCTTAAACAGTGTCTTTTTGAAATAATTATTAACGCTTGCTGAACTGAGGCGCGCGTCTTGCGGCTTTGAGACCGTACTTCTTTCTCTCCTTCATACGGGGATCTCTCGTAAGATATCCCTCCTTTTTGAGAGTGGGACGATAGTCGCCGTCCACCTCAAGAAGAGCCCTTGATATCCCGTGCCTGATCGCTCCGGCCTGTCCCGTATATCCGCCGCCGTGAACGTTTACCAGCACATCATATTTGTCTACGGTACCTGTAGCGACAAGAGGCTGGCGCACTATTGTCTTTAAGGTCTCAGGTCCGAAATAATCATCTATATCTCTCTTGTTTATGGTGATCTCACCTTTACCCGGCATCAGGTAAACTCTGGCAATGGATTCCTTCCTTCTGCCTGTGCCGTAATATCTTTCCGTTACTTTCTTTTTATTAGCCAATGTCACATCCTCCTAATCAGAACTTGAGCTCTTCAGGCTTCTGCGCTGCCTGCTCATGCTCAGGTCCCGCATACACGAAAAGCTTCTTTGCCATCTGACGACCGAGAGTCCCCTTGGGGAGCATCCCCTTCACCGCATGCTCAATGACGAACTCAGGCTTCTTTGCGAGCTTCTCCTTCAAAGGCACCTGCTTTAATCCGCCGACGTAGCCGCTGTGGGTTGAATAGAGCTTCTGCTCCATTTTCTTTCCTGTCACCTTGATCTTTGCGGCATTGACCACGATCACGTAATCACCCGTATCAAGGAAAGGAGTATATGTAGGCTTATTCTTTCCACGGAGTACACTGGCAATATTCGCGCAGAGTCTGCCGAGAGTCTGTCCCTCAGCATCTACCACGTACCATTTCCTCTCTATGGAAGAAGCGCTAGGAATATATGTATCCATTTTCCGATCCCTCCGATATGATCTGAATAGTTTTCTGATTGCTTCAAACAGCGCGGACTTGGGGCAAAGCCCGTGCAAAACAAGATTATAAGACGGTCGAAAGTCCTTTGTCAAGGCTTTTTCGTGATAATACCGTCATCGGAAACCTCGACATTATCGGCACTTCTCTTGATCTCATCCGATATGATCCGGTCAAATTCCGGATCACCCTCATGCTTCATCGACGTAAAGCATCCCTTCTGGACGCAGGGTATGAACTTAAGCTCCGTAAGCTCTCCCTCATTCACGGTCGCCTCTATCATGCAGGAATCAAGTGTTTTTGAATTAAACCAGAAATTCCCCATCGAATAAACGACCGGAACATCCTCTATATATCCAAAGCCCTGCAGCACATGCGGATGCGCGCCTATGATAAGATCCGCTCCCGCCTCGACATACTTTTCCGCAAGCTCCTTCTGCGAAGCCTCATACATATGCTCGTTTTCCGTGCCCCAGTGTACAAAGGCAATAGTAAAGTCCGCGTTTTCATCCGCCTCCCGTATGACCTCAAGATACTTTTCCGGATCAAGGGTACGCAGCACACCCGGCTCCGTCTCCGTCGCCTCCTTTGTATCAGGGGGCAGCGACCGCTCTATCTGTGTCGCAGCCGTAAACGCTATCGTCATGCCGCCCGCCTCAAAATACTGCGGTGTCATGGCCTCCTCAAGATCATGCCCGGCTCCCACATACCTTATCTCCGCATCGTCAAGCGTATCAAAGGTATCAAGCAACGCATCAGGGCCGTGGTCATACGCGTGGTTATTCGCAAGCCCCACTATATCCACGCCGAGGTAGGTAAGATATCTCACCGTGGAAGGATCCGCCCTGAAGGTGAACTTCTTTCCCGCAGTGGGCGTACCCCTGTCGGAATAAGGAAACTCATTGTTTATCATGGTGATGTCCGCTTCCTGCATGGCGGTTATGATATCCTCATCCAGCGCCTCCGTGATCTCTCCGCCTCTTCCCGCAAGGGCGTTCATATTGGCGTATCTTCTGTCGAAGTTCATATCACCTGCAAACAGGATCTTCACCGGCTCATACTCTATCACATCCTCGGATACCGTCTCCTCCTCGGGGATCTCCACCTCCACCATGGCCTTGTCCCCGATATCCTCCATGACAGGAGCAGGCGCAGGTGCCGGCTCAGGCTCGGGCTCAGACGGCAGCTCCTCCACAGTCTCCTTTTTGAAAGTGCTTTTCTTTGCCAGCTCATCAAGCGACAGATCGTCTATGCCGCAGCCGGATAGTATAAGCGTCATATATGCAGTTATAATAAAAGCCCCGCCGATCCGGCGGGGCCTGTCTTTTATTCTCATGAAAATCTCTGGTTATTGATCTTTACGCCGGGGCCCATTGTGGGAGCTATGGATACGCTCTTCAGATACTGACCCTTAAGTGCCGAAGGCTTAGCCTTCATTATGGCAGACATCAGCGCGTCGAAATTCTCCCTGAGCTTCTCAGACTCGAAGGATGCCTTTCCTACAGGAACATGGATGATGTTTGCTTTGTCAAGCCTGTACTCGACCTTACCTGCTTTGATATCCTTTACGGCAGTTGCCACATCCATCGTGACCGTTCCTGCCTTCGGGTTCGGCATGAGTCCCTTGGGACCGAGCACCTTACCGAGACGTCCGACCACGCCCATCATATCGGGTGTAGCGACTACAACATCAAACTCGAACCAGCCGTCATTCTGGATCTTGGGGATCAGCTCCTCGCCGCCCACGAAATCAGCTCCTGCTGCCTGAGCCTCGTCAAGCTTCGCGCCCTTTGCGAATACGAGCACTCTTACGCTCCTGCCGGTTCCGTTGGGAAGTACCACTGCTCCTCTGACCTGCTGCTCGGCATGCCTTCCGTCGCAGCCCGTCCTCAGATGTACCTCTATCGTTTCATCAAACTTTGCAGTAGCAGCCTTCTTTACAAGCTCTATAGCCTCATCGGGATCGTAAAGCTTTGAACGGTCGATAAGCTTGGCTGCCTCGGTGTATTTCTTTCCGTGCTTCATCTCTGGCTCCTCCTTACTTCTCGACCTCGACACCCATTGATCTTGCGGTGCCGGCTATCATACTCATTGCCGCCTCGAGAGATCCTGCATTAAGGTCAGGCATCTTTGTCTCGGCGATCTCCTTGCACTTCTCCTTGGAAAGAGTGCCCACCTTCTGCTTATTGGGTACACCTGATGCCTTCTGGAGATTGCAGGCCTTCTTGATAAGAACTGCCGCGGGCGGAGTCTTCGTTATGAATGTGAAGCTCCTGTCCGCATAGACAGTGATGACGACAGGGATCAGCACATCACCCTTATCAGCTGTCTTTGCGTTGAACTGCTTTGTAAATTCAACGATGTTTACGCCGTGCTGACCGAGAGCCGGTCCTACAGGCGGTGCCGGTGTTGCTTTGCCGGCAGGGATCTGAAGTTTGATATAACCTTCTACTTTCTTTGCCATTTTGGCTCCTCCTTTAATAATGCGCACTTACGTGCTTTGTGGTTTTCGCGGGCGAGTCTCCTCCCTCCCACTGGGTATATGATAAGCTGTGTTTACATTAAGACCCTCGCATTTCTCCGTGCTACGCACTCTCGAAATGCTACAAACACTCGTAATCCGCACTATCGTGCTACTTACTCGTGTTTGTTTGAGTCTCATATTCAGGCATATCTTTGTGCGCAAGCGCCCAAGCTATGCCTGAATAGAGACGGGTCTTAATGCATCAAGTTTATCTCATCGAATGAGATATCAACAGGCGTCTCTCTTCCGAAGAGCTCCACCATAAGGGTTGCGGTGCGTTTGTTCATATCCATCTTTGCAATAGGACCGGTAGTCTCTCTCCAGGGGCCTGCGACAACACGCACCATATCGCCCTCCTTGAAGTTTACGGTCATATTCTCAACATGGATGCCGAGAGGCTTCATCTCTTCCTCCGACAAAGGTACGGGCTTGCTTCCCGGACCCACGAAGCCGGTCACGCCTCTTGTATTTCTGACGACATACCAGGTGTCATCATCCATTATCATATTTACCAGTACATACCCCGGGAAAAGCTTCTTCTCGACCTCTTTGCGCTGACCGTTATCCTTGATCTCGATAACCGTCTGGGTCGGTACTCTTACCTCTACGATCTTGTCCTGGAGATGCCTGTTCTCTATTGCCATCTCTATGCTGGACTTTACCTTATTCTCATATCCCGAATACGTGTGGGCCACATACCAGCGCGGTTCATTATCTGCCATATCTGTCTCCCATCACTTGATCACGAAATTGATCCCGTACTGCAAGCCTCTGTCTATGACGGCAATAAGCGCTGCCGTAACCACGGTGATGGCAACAACCGCTATCGACTGCTTTGTGAGCGTCTCCTTTGTAGGCCATATGATCTTTGCGAACTCTGCCTTAACGCCCTTCCAAAACGATGCCGGCTTGCTCTCTGAAGCGGTCTTCTTTACATCTTCCATAGATAATACACCTCCAAAAGCTTACTTCGTCTCTTTGTGGGTAGTATGCTTCTTGCAGAACTTGCAATACTTCCTGATCTCTATCCTGTCAGGATGAGTCTTTTTATCTTTAGTGGTGTCATAATTGCGGTTCTTGCATTCCGTGCATGCAAGCGTGATCCTTGTACGCATTGTAGTCCCTCCGTTTAGTGTAAAAAAAATAAGACCCAAAGTCTTAAGCCATAAGAATATAACACGTAAGATACGCCTTGTCAACAGCCTTTCTCAATGGATCGTAACCATCCGGTGCGCGTTCGGCGCATAGCCTCTTCATCGTATCGCAGCCATGGCTCACATCAGAGCTTCAGCTGTTTCAAGCGCCCTCTCTATCACCTGATCCATATCATAATATCTGTATTCACCGAGACGCCCTCCGAAGGTCACATTACTTTCCTTATCCGCGAGAGCGCGGTACTCCTGATAAAGCCCGGTGTTCTTCTTATCATTTACAGGATAATACGGCTCATCCCCCGGATGCCACTCCGAGCTGAACTCCCTTGAGATAACGGTCTTCGGAATATCCTCCCCGTTCTCATCCTTACCGAACTCAAACCACTTATGCTCTATTATCCTTGTGAACGGCGTGTCCGGATCGGTATAATTCACGACCGCGTTCCCCTGGAAATTCGGCGTATCGAGCAGCTCAGT
>CACZRA010000065.1 GCA_902783395.1 uncultured Lachnospiraceae bacterium | reverse complement strand
CAATCGATTAAGAAATTAAGAGGGGAGAAATATTATGTCTGCACAGATCTGCCTTATTGTGTCCATCGCCGTATATATTCTTGTGATGGTTCTGATAGGTATCATATTCTCGAAGGGGAATGACGATACAGGTGATTTTTATCTCGGAGGAAGAGGGCTTTCGCCCATAATCACGGCCATGAGTGCCGAAGCCTCTGATATGTCAAGCTGGCTTCTCATGGGGATCCCGGGGCTTGCTTATATCAGCGGTATAGCGGATCCCTTCTGGACCTGCCTCGGACTTGCTGCCGGTACCTGGCTCAACTGGCTCCTGGTCTCAAAAAGGCTGAGACGCTGCACGGAAAAGATCGGCGCGATAACGGTTCCCGAGTATTTCTCAAAGAGATACGGGGATAAAAAGAATATCCTCACTGCGGTATCGGCAGTTATCATCGTTATATTCTTTATCCCGTATACCGCATCCGGCTTCGCTGCCTGCGGCAAGCTCTTCAATACGCTTTTCGGAGTGAACTATCTCGTCGCCATGATAGCGAGCGCGATCATTATATCTATGTACTGTACGCTGGGCGGCTTCAGGGCGGTCAGCATGACGGACCTTCTTCAGGGCATATGTATGTCGATCGCCCTTATCATTGTCATCTGCTTCGGTGTAGTCCAGGCGGGCGGGATAGGCGCCGTGATAGAAAACGCCAAAGCGTTTCCCGGCTTCCTGTCACTTTCTTCAAGCTTCGATCAGTCAACGGCAGCCGCAAAGCCTTACGGACCGCTGACAGTCGTTTCGACGATGGCATGGGGGCTTGGATATTTCGGCATGCCTCATATCCTTGTGCGCTTCATGGCTATAGGTGATCCCGAAAAGCTCAAGATAAGCCGCCGTGTCGCCACCATATGGGTCGTATTAGCGATGGGAATAGCGATAGTTATCGGGGTGATAGGTCTTGCGCTGAGCAATCAGGGCATCATTCCTGTCCTTGAGGGAAGCGGAAACACCGAGAGGGTCATCATATATATTTCGGAATTCATGAGCTCCTTCGGTATCTTCCCGGCTATAGTCGCGGGAATAATACTTGCGGGAATGCTGGCGGCTACGATGTCGACCGCGGACTCACAGCTTCTTGCGGCTGCTTCCGCTATCTCAAGCGATCTGCTGCAGGATTTCGGTAAGAAGAAATTCTCTGATGATACATCCGTAAAGATAGCAAAGATCACGGTCCTGATAATATCTGCCATAGCCGTCTTTATCGCATACAATCCCGACAGCTCTGTATTTGCGATCGTATCCTTTGCATGGGCAGGCTTCGGCGCTACCTTCGGTCCCGTAATGCTCCTGTCCCTTTTCTGGAAGAGATCCAACAGACAGGGAGCCGTTGCCGGCATGATCGCCGGAGCTGTAATGGTATTTCTCTGGAAATATGTGATAAGCTCTTTGGGCGGAGCCTTCGCGATCTATGAGCTCCTTCCGGCGTTCATCATAGCGCTTGCGGTAAATGTGGCCGTATCGCTTATGACGCCCGCACCCGAAAAAGAGCTTCAGGAGATGATAAACATCTGACAGCAGACCGGGCGCCGGGCGGAAGGTGTCTCAGGTTTTATTTTCTCATGACATTGGAGACGGTGGACTGGGAAATGTCCATCATGCAGGCGATCATTTCCTGAGTAAGGTCAGGATCCTCCGCGAGAGTCTTAATGATCTGATTTCTCTGTGCAGTATTGCGGTAGGCGGGGATCACATATTCGATCTCCGACTGCCCGTTGCCGGAGGGCACGGGCTTTATCAGCGCAGTGCCGTCTCCGAGCTCCGCTCTCGCGAATCTGTCTCCCGTGCTCTTGTTCATCACGAAGCATAACGACACGATATCGGAAAGATCATATGATGTCCCGTCTATCGGACTCTCAAAATCCTCATCCGTAAACATGGAAAGAAGTCCCTTGTTCATTATTCATCCCCCTCAAAGATAATTTAACAGTTTATCGATCACTCCGGCCATGTGTTCATCAGCCAGACCGAAATCCATCTCACGGAAGCTCCAGGCTGCCCTGCCGATCCCGTATTTATTGAAGGTCTCCCCTATCATACGGTACCACTTGAGGGTATCCTCCGGTCCGGCGAGATTGATGACCCCGTATTCCCCGCAGTACAGGGCGGTGTCCCGCTCCTCCGCGATCTTTACGGCTTCGGAGAAAAGCTTATCAAAATACTCGCTGCCCAGGCTTTGCGACTGATCGAGACCTTCGAAGCCCACAGTGACCTGGGTGAGCATCTCCTTTGATCTCTCCGCGAGCACGCTGTAGGTCTCATCGATGGAGATACGGAAACGCGGATCCATTCCGGGGGCCCAGTAAGCACCCTGGTGGGTGAATACAAGCGGCTCATAGCAGTGAAAATTATATACGATGTTTTCATCATGGGGCGGCAGAAGATCGGGAAGGGCTTCTATACTGTTGTTGTAATATCCCCCCACAAGGATCTTCACATCGGGTGCGATCGCCCTGATGCGCTCTATGCATTTGTCCGCAATCCGGTTCCAGTCATCACAGTATTCCTTATCGGTAACCTCGTTAAGGAGCTCGAAGGCGAGCCTGCTGCCGATGTTTCCGTATCTTTTCGCAAACTCCTCCCAGAGTCTGTAAAATCTTTCCTGATAATCCCGGTTTTCAAAGAATCCTTCCTCATGCTCTCCTTCATCAAAGGAAAAGCCGTAGGTCTTATGAACATCCAGGATCATGTTTAAGCCGTATCTGTCACACCAGTCAAGCGCCTTATCAATGTAAGAAAAGCCCTCGTCCGAATAATTGCCCTCGTCATCCTCGACAAGGTTATAATCCACCGGGACCCGGAGATGATCCAGGCCCCAGCTTCCGATCCTTTCTATATCCGCTT
>CACZRA010000064.1 GCA_902783395.1 uncultured Lachnospiraceae bacterium | reverse complement strand
GCGCTGATACGGACGTTCCTGCCGGAGATATCGGTGTAGGCGGAAGAGAGATCGGATTTATGTACGGTCAGTACAAGAGGATAAGGGACGTATACGAGGGTGTGCTTACCGGAAAAGGCCTTACATACGGCGGATCACTTGCCCGTACAGAGGCTACAGGCTACGGTCTTGTTTATATTACCGAGGAGCTCCTGAAGGATCACGGCACAAGCCTTAAAGGCAAGACGGTCGTAGTATCCGGAGCCGGAAACGTGGCGATATATGCTATCCAGAAGGCACAGCAGCTCGGCGCGAAGGTTGTATCCTGCTCTGATTCCACAGGCTGGATCTATGATCCCGAGGGAATAGACGTTGAGCTTCTTCAGGATGTCAAGGAAGTGAGGAGAGCAAGGCTTACAGAGTATGCCGCAGAGCGCAAGTCAGCTGAGTATCATGAGAAGAAGAACGGCGAGCATGGCGTATGGAATATCAAGTGCGACGTGGCTCTTCCCTGCGCAACTCAGAACGAGCTGGACATCGAGGATGCGAAGGCACTTGTGGCAAACGGCGTACAGGCAGTCTGTGAGGGCGCTAACATGCCTACGACCATGGATGCTACGGAATACCTGCAGAAGAACAACGTGCTCTTCATCTGCGGCAAGGCTTCAAACGCAGGCGGCGTAGCTACATCAGCCCTTGAGATGAGCCAGAACTCCGAGAGACTTTCATGGAGTTTCGAAGAGGTGGACAGCAAGCTTCAGGGTATCATGGCAAATATCTACAAGAGCATATCCGAAGCCGCAAAGGAGTACGGCATGGAAGGCAACTATGTGGCAGGCGCAAACATCGCAGGCTTCAAGAAGGTTGCAACGGCTATGGAGGCACAGGGTATAGTCTAAGTCTTTCAGACCTTATAGATCGATCTCACGGATCAACAGGCGGGATGAAGTATTTCATCCCGTCTTTTATTAACCCGGATTATACGATATACTATGAATATCAGACCGGGCACTTGAAAAGCCCCGCGTACTCCTTTGAGCCGGACAGGGTCCGGACTATGACAGCAAAGAGGAAATGCGATGATATTGGGGGAAATACCGAGAGAGGATAATATAGTCATATCTTTTGATATCGGGAGCAAGCATTTTGACTTCACGACCTCGCTGTTGCCGAAGGTTGATAAGAATGATCCCGATTCGGTCATTTATTCCGATCCGATAATGATCAATGAAAGATGTCTTAAGATCGAAAACAGCAAATGCGTAAACCAGAAGATAAAGTACTTTAACGAACGCTCGGGACGTACGCATTTCTGGAAGGATCCCGAGATAGAATACAGGACAAGCCCGAGGGGGCACTATGCGATAAGGTGTGATAAAGCAAGTGACCTTGAAAACAGACGCCGGGCTATACGTGTCCCCATAAACTACAGATCGAGCTGCACGATGAGTGACCTGGACGGCAAATATCCGTGTATGGTCTATGACGTATCGGTCACCGGAGTAGGCATAAACATAGACATAGCACTTGCCGAGAAGAATCCGATGCACAGGCTTGTTTATACCCAGTTTAAGGACGAGGTCATAGACAGGGTGTTTTACATCACGGCAAGAGTTCTTCATTCCACGCCTCTGGATCCAAAGACGACACGATGCGGCTGCGAGCTTATATCCGTCTCTCCTTCGATAAATGAATATATCAATATGAAGCAGATGCACAAGCTCGCCAAGGCAAATCTTTTTGAAGAGATAAACAAGATGACGGTCGAGGATGTGAGGGAGGAAGATCTTACCGAGACGGACGGAGAGAGAGAAAAGATGAGATACAGCGAGGAATACAAGAGAAAGCATCCCATCTCCTTTATAACCCACGGAGATGTCTGTCCGATCTGCGAGAAAGGGCATGTGAGCTTCAATGACGGAGTGTACATCTGCTCTGAATGCCAGTCTATCATAGATCCCTGATCATTTGTCCAAAGGGGATACCGGTGGTATAATCCCTTAGATTCCTTAAAGCGCAGGGAGGGGATATGGAAACCACAGAAATATTGCGTCAGCTTGCCATAATAGTTGTGGCGGCAAAGTTCTTCGGACTTGTAGCAAGAAGAATACATGCTCCGCAGGTGGCGGGGGAGATAGTGGCGGGGCTTATCATAGGTCCCAGCCTTCTGGGGATAGTGACGCCCTCGGACTT
>CACZRA010000063.1 GCA_902783395.1 uncultured Lachnospiraceae bacterium | reverse complement strand
TATTTCATTGTCTTCTCTTCCGACTGTCTCAGACATCTCAGCAGTAATGCCCTCCTGTTAGATTTTCGCAAAAAAAGAGCAGACTATAGTATATCACAAGTACGTTCTCTGTGCGAGAATGACGTTTATCCGCATCGTCAGACTTCCTCCGAAAGCTTGGCCGCCCTGTCCGCTTCCGTCAGCGCATCGATTATCTCCCCCAGATCACCGTTTATTATATCGTCTATCCTGTAGAGCGTGAGATGGATCCTGTGATCGGTGACCCTCCCCTGGGGGAAATTGTATGTCCTTATCTTTTCCGACCTGTCGCCCGTTCCTATCTGGCTCCTTCGCTCTGCCGATTCGCTCTCCTGCTTTTTACGAAGCTCAAGATCATAAAGCTTTGATCTCAGCAGCGCGAAAGCTTTATTTTTATTCTGGAGCTGTGACTTTTCCGTCTGTGAGTAGATCACTATACCGGTCGGGTAGTGGGTAAGCCTAACTGCCGAATCGGTCGTATTGACGCACTGTCCGCCGTTTCCGGATGCCCTCATGACATCTATACGGATATCCTTGTCATCTATCTCGACATCCACCTCCTCCGCTTCAGGCATCACCGCCACAGTCGAAGTGGAGGTATGTATCCTTCCCCCGGATTCGGTTTCGGGTACGCGCTGGACCCTGTGCACTCCTGACTCGTACTTCAGCACAGAATAGGCTCCGGCTCCCTTCACCATGAAGGAAACATTCTTCATTCCGCCTATTCCTGTCTCTTCACATTCCATGAGCTCGGTGCTCCAGCCGCGCGACTCGATGTAGTGGGTATACATACGGTAGAGATCATAGGAGAATAAGGCCGCCTCATCCCCTCCGGCTCCGGCCCTTATTTCCATTATGACATTACGGTCATCATTTATATCCTTCGGGAGCAGCAAAAGACGCAGGTTCTGTATAAGCTCCGGCTGTCTCTCCTTCGCCGCGGCAAGCTCTTCCCTTGCGAGCTCCTTCATATCCGGATCACTCTCCTCATCTATGAGCTGCAGCGAATCCTCTATCGCAGCCTCATTATCCCGATATGCCTTATATGCCTCGACCACAGGCAGAAGACTTGCCTGTTCCTTCATCAGAGCCATGTATTTATTACTGTCCGAGGCCGCATCGGGCTCGGATATCCTTCTCATGAGCTCGTCATACTTCAGTACGATCGCTTCCACATTTTCAAACATGATCTTCCCTCTTGTCTTCCGCCTCTTATTGTTTCATCCGGGCCTTTATCACCCGGTCATTCCCGGAATAATCCTTCAGTATCTGTATATCCGTAAAACCGTTCTCTTCAAGGAGCGCAGATACTTCAGCTCCTTCATCGTATCCTGTCTCAAGATAAAGACTCCCGCATCGGTTCAGATGCTTTCCCGCCTCCCCTGCGATGATCCGGTAAAAGTCCAGTCCGTCCTCACCGCCGTCAAGCGCCTGCTCCGGTTCATGATCCCTCACCTCAGGCATAAGACCTGCGATCACAGCAGTCTTTATGTACGGCGGATTACACACGATATGATCGAATCTGCCCTCTATCCTTTCAAACAGATCCGATCTGATCCATTCGACTTTATTATGATCAAACACCTCCGTCACGCCCTGTGACATTGCCGTCTGTGTGTCAAATATGATCTTTTCGTTTTTTTCTGCGATATCAAGTGCAGCTGCGGAGATATCGGCTCCGGTCCCTCTTATCCCGTTTTTGTATCTCATAAGTGAAAGGAGGATACAGCCCGAACCGGTACACATATCCAGAACCGACGAACCGTCTCCCACCTCCCGCAGCATCTCCTCCACCAGAAACTCGGTATCAAACCTCGGGATCAGGACATTTTCATCTACAAGGAACCTCAGCCCCATAAAATCAGCCGTGCCTGTTATATACTGCACGGGCTTATGTCCTGCCCTCTCTTCTATCAGGCTCGAAAAATGCTCTGTCAGGCACCGTCCGTTCCGGATGCCGTTGTCTCCGTCGGGTATTTCTTCATCTCCCCTCACCAGCAGATCGCCTCTGCCCATGCCTGTAAGATGCTCAAAAAGGATCCTTGCATCCGTTTCCGCATCCTCATCTCCCGCATCCCGGAGCCGTGCCGTACCGGACTCCAGCAGCTCTCTATACGTCATCGGGAAAATGCTCCTTAAGGAAAGCTTTCCAGTCAAAAACCTCTTCCACCGAACGTATGCCCACCATTATCATCTCATCGTCCGGCTCCCTTGTCGTCAGCTTCTGAAGCCAGAGTCCCGGCTTGCTTATAAGCTGTATCAGTGCCCCCTCCGATCTTCCGGCAAGTCTTATGAACTCATAGGACACACCCGCAATGACCGGTATGAGCACGATCCGCATCACTATCTTCAGCCATCTTACAT
>CACZRA010000062.1 GCA_902783395.1 uncultured Lachnospiraceae bacterium | reverse complement strand
CTCCTCCTCACTGTCAAAATTCGCACATGAATAATCTGTGACAAATCCGTCCTTAAAGGTCAGCACAAGCTCTCTGAAGACAAGCCCCTCTATATAGACCTGTGACACATGAAGCGTTCCATCTGTCCCCTCAAGCAGAGGCGAGGTGAAGACTTCCCCCACCGGGATATTCACATCGGCCGTACAGTTTTCAAACACCGTTTCTTTATTTATGTCAACTATCGAACGCAGCCTTACCCTCCTATCGGTAAGATTGCCGTCCTTCCCCTTTATTTCAATATATTCGCCCTTTTCAAGCTGCAGGATCAGAGCCTGCTGCATCTCTTCCCAGCGCTTCCCGGGGAGCGTATTTATGTCAACTGTATTTTTAAATATCTCCGGGAAATCCTTTCCAATCTCCGGCACCGGATAAGCTATTATGGTATAGGACCTCCCCTGAGCCGGTATGTATCTGTTTTGTATCTCCGAGGTCCTCGATCTCATTTCCGTCGACAGCTTAGCCTGCTTATCCGACAGCCTGAAGCTCTCCTCATGATTTACCGGCACGAATTCCTGCTTTCCGAAGCTTTCCATGACCGCAGGACCGGCAAAGACCGCCGCGAGGTCTTTCACCTTTTCGTATGCGTTTACCGTCTCTTCAAGCTTGCGTTCAACGAAAGCCCTGTCGAGAAATAAGGCCGTATCCTCCCTGTGGTCGTAATCCATCTGCTCATTGACCAGAGCCCCGCAGTATCCTATCCTGCTGAGTCCGCCGCGCACCGCTGCGTGAAGGGGTTTCCTGAATATTGTCACATCCATTCCGTGACCGGCAAAGCTTTTTACCGATGCCCTCACTACCCGCTCAAACCCGAGCGGATATCTGATATTAACGGTTTTCTTCCCTCTTATGTCTTTTCCGGTGGTCTCAAAGCCCCTGATGAACCCGCCGGTAAAAGTCTCCGCCATGCTCTCTATCGCTGATTCCGGCAGAGTATTGATGAATTCCGCCAATCTTCTTGTATCATCGGTCACATACTCTCCGAATGCCTCCAGGTATGACAGATCCGAAAGATCCGATCCCATGATCAGCCTCTTTGCGAAATCACATGAAGGATCCACCATCTCCCTTATCCTTCCCGCAACCGTCACATCGGTATAATCCGTGATAAAGCTCTTTAATATGCAATGTATGACCTCAGCCCCCTCCCGGCTCGCACACTCCGCCAGGAAGGCCGTATATACCTCCAGGAAAACCTCACAGAGTATCGTCCTGTCCTCAAGCCTTATATCGCCTTCCTCCCTGAAGGGTATTATGGCCGTAAGCTCATATGCAAGAAATGAAAGAAGCCTTCCCATCTCCGTCCCGAACAGAGAGACCGCATAGACCGGATTTACATATGCGGTGTCATACTTTTCGAGCTTCAGGTCATCATAAGTGCCGCACAGAATAAAACCGGCCATCCTCCGGAAGTATTCTCCGTAAGGCTCCGGTATCTCATGCTCATCCCTGAGTGACATCAGCCGTTCACGGGCAAGATCATTTCTTTCCCGTATTTCGTTCATATTCGATAAATCATTCATACGATATTCCTACGATCCCTATATATATCAGCGCAAACCACAGTATCACGGATACCAGTGATATCGCAAAAGCCGTCCTCGGAAGTATCCGGAAAACATCCGGCTCCTGCAGTGCGGACAATCCGGAGATAAGCCCCGCAAACGCAAATAAAAGGGCGAAGAGTCCGACTCCGCCCATGCGGTCTGTCAGTCCCCCCTTCGTCCTTATTGAAATGACATTTGCCAGAATAAAGGAGATGAAGGATATCATGCCGAATATCAGCGCCATCAATCCCCTCTTCGAATGCCTGCTGCTGGTAAACCTGTATTTCTTATCAAATATCGCCATTTATTTTATTCCGCTGCACCGTATTTTTCATAATAAGCATCTATAGCCGCTTTAAGGCTGTCATCTATGACTATCCTTCCGCCTACCTCATGCCCGGTAAGATACTCTATGACCTCGCTCATGGT
>CACZRA010000061.1 GCA_902783395.1 uncultured Lachnospiraceae bacterium | reverse complement strand
GGATAAGCGCGTTCATTTTCTGTTCACCGCCATATGTGAATTTATCCACGAAATACTTTTCCCGGTGGAGTATCTTTATATCCTTTACTGCTCCCAACGCTTCTTCTATAGCCTGATGCATCCTGCCGTCATACTCCTGATTGATCTGTCCGTATCTGTTTGCCCTTTCTTTTGTAAATACCATATACAGACCGACACTCAATGCAAGAACCACTGCTGTCGATATAGTCATCATCGGATCCTGGACAAGCAGATATATGACAAGAAGAACGGAAAGCAGCAGCTCTGAGATCAGGCTCAGAAACTGAAGTATCAGCTGAAAGAGCCTTTCACTGTCAAGCATTATGTTTCTGATCATATCAGAGGTATTATGATCCAAATGATAGCTGTACGGTTTTTTCATATAACAGTCTATCAGTCTCGATTCCACCTTAAGCTGATTATGATAAATAAAACCGTATAAGAAATAATACATTAAGCTGAGATATATATTTTTCAGTATATATATTACGATAATAGCCGCTGCAAGCCCCACAAACATCTGCTTCATATCATACAGCGAAAACATATCCCTGAAGCTTTTCAGAAAGAGGTTTTCCTCTATCTCCTTCGGCTCGGTAAGGATAGTCATAAGGGGCATGAAAAGTGATACTCCGAAGAGCTCCCATACCGCACCGATAAATATTGCTATCAGGAGTATGAGCATATTTCTCTTTTGTTTTTTATTAAATATATATGAAATTTCTGATATCAGCTTTTTCATATCAGTTCTTTTATTTTCCTTCTGAGCTTGAGCAGGCTCCTGCTTCTGAGTATTTTGTTCCTGCGGCTCTTCTCCAGCCTTTGAAGCTCATTCTGTATTATCTCTTCCTGAATGCTCAGCTGCTCCTTCCTGTCAGCTGAAGACAGGCCTGTCCCCTCTGTATATGCGGTACCATATTCACCGGTACAATAAAATTCATGATCTCTCGCAAGGATAAGCAGCAGCTCATAGTCCTCAAAGAGGCTTCTCTTTTCATTATATCCTCCCGCATTCCTTAAGGTATCCGTCCTTACAATATAATCCCTCATGACAGAATCCCATTTTCTGGTGATCAGCAGATCTTCGTATACGCTTCCGTTCAGATAATATGCTGCGGGTTTCTTTTTAATAAATGACTTCCCCTCTTTATTAACAAACTTTGTTACTGAATATGATATTATATCTCCTCCCTTTTCTTTCTGGAGAGCCATTTCAAGTGCCAGTTTTTCCTTGTTGCAGTAATGGTCATCCGCATCGATAAAAGTCACGTATTCTGTATCGACAAGTGACAGTCCGACGTTTCTTGTATTACTGACTCCGGAATTCTTCGGCTTATAATGTGCTCTGACATCGGGATATCTTTTTGTAAGTCTGTCAATTATTTCTCCGGAATTATCCGTTGATCCGTCATCAACAATGATCACAGCCCCGGGCCTGCAGGTCTGTCCCAGAACGCTCTCGATACATTTTTCCAGGTACTCGGATTTATTGTAATTTGGCACGACTACCGTAAGACTTTCTGTCATTTAAGGAAATCCTCCACGTCCGAAAAATCTTCTATATGAGTCCTTATCCACTGCTCATCCTTTTCCCACCATTTATCGGCAAGCAGTCTTTCGATCTGTTCTTCGGAAAATCTGTACCTTATAAATTTTGCGGGAACTCCCGCGTTTACGGAATAGGGCCGGATATCCCGGGTTACTACGGCTCCTGCTCCTATGACCGCTCCGTCACCTATCATCACTCCACCCATGATCCGCACATCGTTGCCGATCCAGACATCAGAACCGATCTGCGTACGCTTCCCGTTCACAGCCCGGTTTCTGTCATTACTTACATAAGAAAAACCCGTTATGCTGCAGGTATCATTAAATGAAGGATGCATCGCCACACGCTTTCCGACAGGATGCGAGCCAATGACGGTCTTTACGCTGCTTCCTATACTCGTATATCTTCCGATATCGGTATCTGTCAGATCACAGCCGCTCTGGACATAAGAACCATATCCCATGCTGCAGTTTTTGAGGAACGCTTCCTTTCCGACATAATTCCGTCCTTCAAGCCGTGTTTTTATGATATATGATCTCTGCTTCATTATGCTGTGTGTCGAAAGCTCCTTATATGCCCTGATCCACGGCCAGATCATATTCCTGTAAAGAGCGGAGCCGATCTCCGATATTTTTCTGCCAAGGAATCCCATATCAATCTATCCCCGTAAGCCCGGCTATGGTTTCCACCATATGCGTCCATGAAAATCTCGGGGCATCTTCCCTAATATTCTTTTCAAAATCAACGGTCTTTTTCAATTCAAAAAACCTCTGTATCGCATCCTTCAGCGCTTCCTCACTCCCCGCTTCGCACAGGACCCCTGTTTCTCCGTCCTTTACTACTTCGGGAAGTCCTCCTACATTTGTTGCAATGACAGGCTTTTCAAACCCGAACGCTATCTGCGCTATCCCCGATTGTGTCGCATCAAGGTACGGGAGCACCACTGCATCACATCTTTCAAAATACTCTCCGACCTCTCTGTCAGGCACATATCCGTCCCTTATGGATATCCTGTCCGAAAGATGAAGCTCTGTTATCATGTTCTCATATTCGCTTTTTGCACCGGCAAAATCTCCGACTATGTTTAGATGTACTATTTCCGGAATAAGACTCATTGCCTGGATAAGTATCCTGAGCCCCTTATAGGGTCTTACAAATCCGAAAAACAGTATTACCGAGGCCTGATCCACCGGGATCGCACCACTCGGGCTTTCCACCCGCTTAAATTCGCTGTATGTCGGATGCATATTAACGCGGTATTTCGCATCCGGTACTATCGAAGTAAGCTCTTCCGCTTCCTTTTCGGAATGCAGAATAAAAAAGTCCCCTCTTTTCAGCACGCTCTTGGTAAGCATTCTGTCCAGGGGAAATCTTTCATGCGGAAAAACATTATGGCATATAAACAGGACCTTTGATCTCAGCCTTTTTATCAATATGCGGTAGCAGGGCGAAAAATACGGATGCCACCATTGTATGACGGTAAATGCCGGATCGATCTCGTTTATCCTGTCTGCGGCTGCATGTATGCTGCCTATGCTCGCAGTATTTATGATATATTCCGTATCGTCGATCCTGAAGCTGTCATTGCCGAAATCCCTCTGCTCCTTTCGGAACAGGATCCTGGGATACTGCATGGAATAGGAGATCATCGCGACATCATATCTTTCCCGCATCGCACGGCAAAGCAATCCGGTATAGTGGCTTATACCTCCCTTAAACGGATACACCGGACCTATTATTACGACCTTATTCTTTTTCAGATCAGTTGTTTCCGGCATCTTAATCCGTCCGTTCCGTTTTTGGGGATACCTTTTTATTCCCTGCCTCTCCCTCGGATGCTTCCATACGACGGATACGATACTGCACATCCTCAAGTATTTTGCGGTTCGCTGCTATGATATCCGCCTGCAGCCCCAAAATGAACGTCATAAAACCTATTATTATAAGCATCGTCGCAAATACAAGCGACTGAGTATGTCCCGCACCGTTGCCGCGGGCAAAGAATATCAGGAATCTCACGATATAGATAAAACCGACCGTAAAAGGTATCAGACCGCATATACTGAAAAATGTCAGCGGTCTGTACATAAGAAACGCACGTACTATCGTAAGCATGGATTTCTTGATATAGCTTCCCATACTGTGAAACAGCCTGGACTTTCTGAGCTCGGGGTTTGTGCGCACGGGAACAGATGTTATGGCCATGCGGTTTCTTCCGGCCTGTACTATGGTTTCCAATGTATAGGTATACTGGTTAACCACATTCAGATGCATGGCAGCGTCCTTGGAAAATGCGCGAAAGCCGGAAGGAGCATCGGGTATATCAGTGGCTGAAGCTATACGGACGACAAAGCTTCCCAGATGCTGCAGCTTTTTCTTTAACGGAGAAAAATCATCTATAGTGTCGATGGGTCTTTCCCCTATGACTATCTCCGCCTCACCGTCAAGTATCGGTCTTACAAGCTTTTCGATATCATCCCCGCAATACTGGTTATCGGCATCGGTATTGACTATGATATCCGCCCCGTTTCTTATGCAGGCATCGATGCCGGCCATAAAGCCTCTTGCAAGCCCCTTATTCTGCGGAAAGCTTACAACATAGTTCACACCCCAGTCCCTTGCGACCTGTACCGTTTCATCTTTGCTGCCGTCATTTATGATGAGATACTCTATCTCATCTATTCCGTCTATATGTTTTGGGAGGGCATCCAGAGCTATTGTCAGCGTTTTTGCTTCGTTATAGCAGGGTATCTGTATGATAAGCTTCATTGCTTCTCCTTTTCCTTATCTTCATCCTCCGATGTACGCCTTGCAATATATATAGGTCTGTGTTTTGTTTCCAGATATGCTTTTGCCAGATACTGGCCTATTATCCCCATGCAGAAAAGCTGTATGCCCGCTATCAGCAGGATGATACAGACCAGCGAAGACCATCCGCTCGTCGGATCTCCGTAAACGATCTTTTTTACTATGATAAACAATATTCCCAGGAAGGATATTATTGACATCAGTATCCCGAACCATGTCGCCATGGAAAGCGGTATAGTCGAAAACCCGATAATGCCTTCCATAGCATAACCGAATAACTTCCAGAAGGACCATTTTGTCTCTCCGGCTACCCTCTCGACATTTTCAAACTCGATCCATTTGGTATTAAATCCGATCCAGCCGTATATCCCCTTCGTAAAACGGTTATATTCCCGCATCCCGACTATGGCATCCACCATACGCCTTGTCATTATACGGTAGTCTCTGGCTCCGTCCACTATATCCGCAGAACTCATCCGGTTTATGAGCCTGTAGAATCTTCTGGCAAAAAAGGATCTGATCACAGGCTCTCCGCGTCTTGTCACCCTTCTTGTAGCAGCGGAATCATAGCCTTCCTCCTTTACCGCCCTGAACATTTCGGGAAGTATCGACGGTGGATCCTGCATATCCGCATCCATGGTTACCGCATAATCACCCCTGGCATTTTCCAGCCCTGCATAAAGGGCAGCCTCTTTTCCGAAATTCCGGCTGAAAGAAATAAAACGTACACATTTATCCTTTTCCCTCAGCTTCTCAACCGTCTCCAGCGTATTGTCCCTGCTGCCGTCATCAATAAAAAGGTACTCGAATTCAAGATCAGGCCAGGTCTCCTTCATATCGGAAGCAGTCTTTACCATCGCATCATAAAAGAACGGTATGGCCTCCTGCTCATTAAAGCAGGGGATTATCACACTTAATAAACTCATTCTAACCTCTATGGACCAACTTACCCTTTATCACTCTCTTTTCTTCTGAGGATATCCTGCTCCTCGGGAAAAGCACTGAGCATCACTCTTACTCTTTGTCCGGGATGCGGCACACTGTCTATATGATTCCCCGTTTCATCAGTTATCGACTCGACCCTGCATTCCGTATTTTCACCGTCACGCCTCATAAGCTCTATCGTTTCGCCGACGGAAAATTTATTCTTCTGGCAGAGTATGAACGATCCGTCCTCTGCAACCTCCTCAGCCTGTCCTAAATAGACATATTCCGTTACATACGTACTGTTGTCATATATCTGCTCATCAGCTCCCGGCTTTCCGAAAAAGAACCCTGTAGTAAAGGTCCTCGTGGTACACTTGCCGATCTCCTCCTTATACCATTCGAGCCTTTCACGGTATTTATCCGGTGATTCCATATAATCGTCAATGGCTGCTCTGTATGTACGTGACACACAGGCCACATACAGGGCATTCTTCATTCTGCCCTCTATCTTAAATGAATCGATCCCCGCATCCACAAGCTCGGGAATATGCTCTATCATGCACAGATCCTTGCTGTTCATGATAAAAGTCCCTCGGTCGTTTTCAAACACGGGAAAATACTCACCGGGCCTCGTCTCCTCCTCCAGAACGTACTTCCATCTGCAGGGATGAGAACACTCCCCCTGATTGGCATCCCTTCCTGTCAGATAATTAGACAGAAGGCATCTTCCCGAATACGATATGCACATAGCCCCGTGCACAAAACACTCTATTTCCAGCTCCTCCGGGATCATCCTTCTTATCTCTTTTATCTCGGAAAGGGAAAGTTCTCTTCCGGCGACCACTCTGGATGCCCCCAGATCCGACCAGAAGCAGAAGGTCCTGTAATTTGTATTGTTGGCCTGAGTCGAAACATGCAGCTCTGTGTCAGGGCATACCTCCCTCGCGATCATGAAGATCCCGGGATCGGATATGATAAACGCATCCGGTTCCAATTCCTTCGTTTCCTCAAGATAGCGGCGGGCATCTTTTATATCATCGTTATGCGCAAGGATATTTGCCGTCACATAGACCTTTACCCCTCTGTCATGTGCGAATCTGATACCCTCGGCCATTTCCTCTTTTGTGAAATTCTTTGCCTTTGCTCTGAGGGAGAACGCCTCGCCTCCGATATATACCGCATCCGCCCCGTATTTCACGGCCGTCTTCAGTTCATCTATCCCTTTTGCGGGACACAATAGCTCCGGTCTTTTCATACGGTCTTTACCGAAAGAGTGACTCCGTCCCCTACAGGTATTATCGAGGTTTCAAGCCTCTCATCCGAGGACACCTTTCTTAAGTATTCCCTGAGTCTTTTATGGATCGTACGATCCCTTCTTTCGACAAGGTATTTTGATTCCATTATCTCTCCGTCCTGAAGGATGTTATCTGCGAGTATCACAGATCCTTTATGCGTCAACCGGACTGCCTCCTCAAGATAATCCGGATACTGCCCCTTTGCCGCGTCTATAAAAATAAGATCGTACGGTCCTGTGAGCGTCTTCATAACCTGAAGGGCATCTCCCGTTTTCAGGTTTATGACCCCGCCGAAGCCGTATGCCTCGATATTTTCACGGGCTTCCTTTATCCTGGGTTCCCAGTCTTCTACAGTATCTATCGCTTTAAGCCTTATCCCGCAGGCTTCAGCGGCTTTCGCCATAGATATCGCCGAGTAACCTACCGCCGTCCCCAACTCCAATATTCGTTCCGGCCTGTTCATTGCAATAAGAGTCCGGATAAAGCTCTCCGTTTCCCTCCTTATGACCGGAACGTTGTTTTCCTCAGCTTTTTTCCTCAGAGTCTGAAGCCCGGCATCCCCTGCCCCTTCATACTGCAGAATAAAATCGGAGATCCTCCCGCTTTCCATCTATGTTCCGGCTTCTTCGGTCGCTTCCTCCGATAATGACGGTGACATTACCGCCATCATCTCTTCGGCTGTCATCGAGGTGTTAAGTGTATATGTTCCGGGCTCAATCTTGTCATGATAGTCAGACAGGAGCTCCTGCATATGAAAAAGCTTGTCGTCTCTGATCAGACCGTTATCCTTAAGTATCTGGCCTATATCGGAAACGGAGCTGCCCATAGGTATGGTTATCACAACGTCTATCCCGTTTTCTTCGGACATCGGCGGCTCGGAATATATCCTGTATCCGTAATCGTATGCCTTAATACAGACCTGCTTTACCCCGTAGATAACAACTACGACTATTGCCGCCCGTACGATAAAATTGATTATTCCCGAAATCAGTGTGCTTATCTTCATGATCAAAATTCCAATCCGCTCATCAGTCTGTCAAACAATGACTGCATCATGTGGCAAAAAGACCACTCAGTCATTAGAAAATCATATACCTCCTGTGTATCCAGAAGCTCCTCATTCCTTTCTCTCAGTTCCTTTACCCTGTCATAAATATCTTCATGCTCGGGTGCATGCTGCAGGAAATAATTTTCTCTTCTGAATACCATGACCTCGTCATAAAGGTCGGGCTTTCTTTTCAGTACCTCGACCATGTGGATGTAATCCTTATACTCCTGCGTATTCCGGATCATTTCCGTAAACTCGTCCACTCTCTCGCCCAGAAATCTCTCTGTGTAAAGCATCAGACCTCCATTATCACAGGCAATATCATCGGCCTTCTCTTCGTCCTCTGCCAGATATAACTTGAAAGGTTTTCCCTCAAAGCCTGTCTTATCTTCCCCCAGTCGTTAACGTTGCGGTCCTGCAGCTCCTCTATCGTACGCTCCAAAACCCCGGTGGCATCATCTATCAGTTCGTCAGCTTCCTTGACGTAGACAAATCCGCGGGATATTATCTCAGGTCCCGATAAGACCTGATTAGTCCCTCTTTCCATCGAGAGAGCTATGACCACCACTCCGTCCTCAGACAGTCTCTGTCTGTCACGAAGGACTACGGAACCTACATCACCCACGCCCAGTCCGTCCACATATACCGTATCCGTATGGATCCTTCCTGCGATCACGGGCTTTGAATCGTCATCTGCTATCTCCAGTACATCTCCGGAATTGATCATCAGGATATGCTCCGCATCATAGCCGAGCTCCTTCGCTATGCGGGCCTGTGCATGCCTGTGCCTTATCTCTCCGTGAATGGGAAGGGCATATTTCGGTTTCACAAGCGCATATATCAGCTTTATCTCTTCCCTGCAGGCGTGTCCGGAAACATGTACATCCTGAAATATAACCTCAGCACCGTTTGCTTCAAGTTCGTTTATGACCTTATCCACGGCCTTTTCATTTCCGGGTATCGGATTCGATGAAAAGACTATCGTGTCGCTCGGACGGATCGTAACCTTTTTGTGTATATTCTGCGCCATCCTCGAAAGCGCCGCCATCGACTCTCCCTGTGATCCGGTGGTTATTATGACCGTTTTCTCATCGGGATAGTTCTTCAGATCATTAAGGTCGATCAGGGTGTTATCCGGTATCTTTATATACCCGAGATCTGCCGCGGTCTCTATTACATTGACCATTGATCTGCCTTCGACCGCAACCTTTCTTCCGTATTTGCAGGCAGTATTGATGATCTGCTGAACCCTGTCCACGTTTGACGCAAAGGTCGCTATTATAAGTCTGCTGTCCGGATGTTCACCGAATATCTCCTCAAATATCCGTCCTATGGTTTTCTCAGACTTGGTAAAGCCCTCTCTTTCGGCATTTGTCGAATCGCACATAAGAGCCAGCACGCCCTTTTTGCCTATCTCCCCGAATCTCTGCAGATCTATCGCATCCCCGTATACCGGGGTATAATCCACCTTGAAATCGCCGGTATGAACTACAATACCCGCGGGACTGTATATGGCAAGAGCCGCCGCATCCACAATGGAATGATTGGTCTTTATAAACTCAATACGGAACTGACCGAGGTTAATGGACTGTCCGTGAGCAATTACCTTTCTCTTTACACTGTTTTGTATGCCATGCTCTTCGAGCTTTTTATCGATAAGCGCCATGGTCAGCTTTGTTGCATATATGGGCGCATTTATCCTCTGCAGCACATATGGCAGGGCTCCTATGTGGTCTTCATGCCCGTGTGTTATGACAAAGCCCTTGACCCTGCTGATATTCTCCTCGAGATATGATACATCGGGAATACAAAGGTCTACTCCCAGCATATCATCCTCGGGAAAGGCCAGACCGCAGTCTACGACTATAATGGAATTCTCATATTCAAAGGCTGTGATATTCAGGCCGATCTGCTCCAAGCCACCCAGCGGAATAATCCTGAGCTTTGAATGAGGCTTCTCCTTATTCGGTTTTCTCAAACTGTAACTCCTTATTTCTATTTATCAAGGATGATATCTTCCTCTTCCAGAAGCTGACCGAATACGGCAGCTACCGCGTCATATTCATTTTCGGTAAGCCTGTCGGTATATGCCGCATTCTCTTCATCTCCGGCCGAGATCATCTCTTTTAATATATATGCATTATCTTCCGTATCTGCTACAAGAAGATACGTATTACCGCCGAGTGTTGTCCTGTCTATGACCTCATATAAGGCGGTATTATTTTCATCATCCGTAAATTCGATCCTTGTCATCCGTCTCTTTTCCGATCCAGAAAATCCGTAAGTATTATTGCCGCAGCAACAGCATCTATACGTTCCTTTGGATCATCTGTACGCTTTCCGGTCAAAGACAAAATCTCCGACGCCTCCACTGTAGTCAGTCTTTCATCCTGAAATATGATCCCGGCTCCGGTCCGTCTTTCAAGCTCCTTTGCAAATTCCCTTGTAAGTCTCGCCCGTTCTCCCTCGGATCCGTCCATATTTAAGGGAAGTCCGACTACCACCTGTTTTACCGCATATTGGGAAATAAGTTCCGCAAGTCTCCGGTAAGTGGAACGCAGATGATTTTCATGTTCCCGTTTTATCGTCTCAAGACTTACAGCCGTCAGGCCGAGTCCGTCCGTGACAGCTACCCCTACAGTCTTTGCCCCGTAATCAAGTCCAAGTATCCGGCCTTCAGTCAGCCCGGCCACTCTCACTCCACTTCTTATTCTTGATATAGTCGGTGAGCAGCTCTTCCACAAGCTCGTCCCTCTCCACCTTCATGATAAGGCTTCTGGCATTATTATGGCTTGTAATATACGTCGGATCTCCCGACATTATATATCCCACTATCTGATTTACGGGATTATAACCTTTTTCAGTCAATGCCTCGTAAACTGCCTGCAGGACCACCCTTACCCCGGTTTCAGGTTCTGTCTCGACCTTAAAGAATTGTGTACTGCCTATGTCCATCATAACCGTTCTCCATTCCTGTTCTTAACCACAATCCATTAAATTTTACCCTATATATAGAGAATAATCAAACGGACCGCACAATTTTCATTGCACGGCCCGTTTTTTATATCAATGATATGTGCCAAAACTTATTTGGTGCTGTTCTTTTTATCGGCCAGGATATCAAATACAACGGCCGCGAGAAGAACCAGTCCCTTTACTACCTTCTGCCAGTTGGCGTCGACACCCATGAGTGACATTCCGAGGTTGATCACACCTATAAGTGTTGCTCCTACCACCATTCCAAACACATTACCTGCACCGCCGTATGCGGACACTCCGCCGACAACGCATGCCGCGATGGCATCCATCTCAAAGTTTGTACCGGCCTGCGCGTTTGCAGCCTGGAATCTTGCGGTAACGATAAAGGTTGTTATCGCTGTCACCACTGCCATGTTCAGATATGCGAAAAACATTATCTTCTTTGTATCTACACCGGAAAGCCTGGTTGCTTCAGCATTTCCTCCGATCGTGTAGAAGTATCTTCCTATAACGGTGCTGGATGTTATAAAGTGATATATAAGCACTATAACTACCACCCAAATGAGCACTGTAGGTATACCGCCCGCCTGAGCAAGCTTGACTGCAAAAAGCATTATCGCCGCAACCGAGAGTATGCATTTGACAAGGACTGCGACCACGGTTTCTGCTTCGTAGCCTTTCTTAACCTTTGCCGCCCTGCTCATAAATGAGATCACAACGACTATCACGGAAGCCACAACACCGGCT
>CACZRA010000060.1 GCA_902783395.1 uncultured Lachnospiraceae bacterium | reverse complement strand
TAAATTCAAGCCTTGCATTTTCTATGTGCTCCTTCATCTTCGAAAGGAAATCACTCCTGAAGATCCTTTCGCTCTCTTCCCTGGCGCTCCTCAGCTGCTCCTCGTATCTCACGATCTCCACTTTCCTCAGCTTTTCCGCTGTCTCGCGGTATTCCGATATCTGAGATACCCCGATAACAAAATCCATCGTAAAATCATAGTTATACTTTGTCTGCAAGGCTTTAAGCCCGCCATCTCCGTTCAGCAGCTCTTCCTTTTCATTCTCAAGCTGGACACCCCTTGGGGAAAAATTATCATATATCTTCCGGGGATCCTTGGTTCTGCGGTTTGCGCTATACTTTTCTTCTGCCGTTTTGTATTCCAGGCCGCTTTCATCAGACATAGATATCAGTTCGTCATTGATCTCTTCCATTTCCCTCCGGTCTGATCCCATCTGATCCCCGGCAGCATCCACCTGGTTTGTAAGCCTTGCGTTTTCCCTGTCGAGGCGGCCCCTGTTCTCCTCGGCAGCAGCCTTCATCCGGATCACTTCATCAAGCTTTGCGTGCAGCTCTATCAGCCCGGGGTCACGTTCGGCATTTTTCAGCTCTGCCTTTGCCTTTATCAGCTTACTCCCGGTATCTTCCACTATGAAGGGCGAATTCATATAAAGCTTTATGATCTCAGTATTTACTTTATTTTTTGCTTCAGACACCCTTTCATATCCGGCATGTTTTTCTCTGAGCTTTTTCATATCGGCAGCTCTTTTTTCTATCTCTGACCGGACATTTGAAAGCTGTACCCTGTAGGCATTGAGTCCGATATACGGATCCCTGTAATCCCTGGGATTAAGATGACGCACCACATATCCCTGGTAAAGCATACACTCGGGGGTTATCGCTATCTTATGATTTTCAAGCTCACTGACTTTTTCACACCGTATCACCCTTCCGAGGATATAGTTTGCATATGCCAGAGCATAACGGTTTTCGCTTTTCACCATATAAGCAAGGCTTTTATTATCAATATCCGTATCCGTCGGGATCTTTTTTGTATTGATTATGCCTGCCGTATGTATTTTCCCTCTGTGACTGTCATAAACCGACAATGCCAGATCATAATACTGCGGCTCTACCACTAGATAGAATTTCTGTGTATTGAAATATCCTTCTATGGCATTTCTCCACCTTTCGTCCGTTATCTCCAGCAGCTCTGAAAGAATATATACCCCTGATGAAACCCCTCTTCTTTGGAACTCGGCCTCTATAGCCTTTTTCAAAAGCATCGTATTCTCCGGATAGACCAGCTTCCTCTGCTCGAGTTCCCGCTGTTTTTCCCTTAGTTCGTTGATCTTTTCCCCGGCATTTTTCAGTTCGGAGAATAAAACGCTCTTTTCCTGTTCAATAGTCTTATATTCTTTTGAAAGATGGTCTTCAAGCCTTTCTATAAGAGCTGCTTTATCTTTTTCTTCCTGCGCGCTTTCAAGAAATGAAATATCGGACTGTGAGATGACATCATATCCCAGCTCCTTTACAGCTTTTTGATATTCGATGACATTCTTCAGTTTTTCATGCAGCTTTTCTGCCTTCTTTTTGTTGTCGCTGATCATAAGCTCATATTCACTGATATTCTTCCTGATGCTCTCGACCAGCTTGCTGGATTCATTATTGCCGATGTCGATGTTGATCGCTATCTCCCTGTCCGCAAGAGCCTTGATCTCCCCTTCACATCTTTGCAGTTCTTCATTATTACTTTCTATGGCTCCCTGCTTGATCCGGATGTCCTTTTCATGTGATGATATCCTCTCTGCCAGAGAATCCCTTTCAGCCAGCTTTAGAAGGATATCGTTAATACGGATATCCCTCTCCTTATTCCGGATCTGCTCATGCTTTTCCAGGATCGCATCCAGTGCCGCAAGCTGGCTTCTGGTCTTCTTCAACACGTTATCAAGCTCATCAAGGGTTTCGATATTATCCCTCAGCCCCTTGACATCCACCTTCTCCTCGGACAGGACAAATTTATTTATAAACTCCTTCACATTGTCCATCGGCTTAAACGCGAGGGATTTGGGAATGATATCAAAAAACTTCTCGTCCAGGTTGCCGAGCCGGTGGCGGAATTTATCCCTGGCCGCCTTATCGGATTCAAGATACCTTATCTTCCTTCCCGCATTCCTGAATTCCGCTGCAAGGGCAGGACGGCCGTTCACCACAAAGTCCAGGTTTTCCAGCCGGCACTCCTCCGAATACCATTTCTTTACGACCGGGCTTTCTTCATCTGTTGAGAGAAGATGAACTCCTATCACAAAATATTTGCCCGTCTTCTCCTCAAAAAATTCAAGCGCCACATTGGCCGGAACGGTACCTTTTCTGAGATACGTCTCTCCTATATTCCCGACCTTGCATCTTACATATCCCTTGAGAGTCCTGTTTCCCTTCTCATTGGCTGCTACATTGAATTTCCTCGCATTTGTCGTGATCACAAGCTGTATAGCATCCAGGATCGTAGACTTTCCTGAGGTATTCTCCCCGCTGATAAGGGTGGATCCGTTCAGAGATATCCTCTCGTTTTCAAAATAATGCCAGTTTATCAGCTGTATCCTTGTAAGCAGCTTTGACGCTTTTTCCATCACTCTTCCTCGTCCTCAGGTGCAGCATCCCCTGAGTACTCCTTAAGCTTCTTTTCCGTCATTTCATAGTAATCATTGATGTTTTCGACCGGAACCGCCATCATTACCGAGGGGTAGATTATCAGCCTCGCGTCCGCCTGATTTACGTCCGAATCCAGGTTGAGAATGATATTGTATTTTCTGAAAAGCGATACCATCCTCTTCTCCATGCCCTTATCCATGACCGGTTTGGATCTGATCTTGAGCAGGGCATACTTCTCTCTGACCTCCTCCATTATCACTGTGACATCCTCATATGAGCTGGATATCTCCTTACGCTTCTCTATATACAGAAGCCTCAGTATCAACAGCAGGATGCTGTCGGCTTTATTCAGCTGAAGCCTTCCGCTGTCATACTGTGAGACCAGGGCGATGACGCCCTGATCCTCGTTGATCTTCAGCTCATATCCTAAAAGATCAAAAAGTTCCCGATACATCTCCCGGTTTTCGCGTATATAGGTATATTCCTTTTTGGTGTCCTCTTTCCTCCTAAGGAGAAAGCATTGGTTCAAAAGCTTATTTGCCGCCGTCCGAAACTTATCCCTTTGCGTATTGGATTCTTTTATCTCTTCAAACATCTTTATCCTCTTATATCCCTTGTATCAGCTCCTGTATATATCAAAATACGGTAATGTAAAATCTCCCATACACACCTGTTCCCCTGATCTTTCGATCCGGTAGTTATTGGCCCTGTTCCCTGAATAAATACTGATATAGATTATCCGTATCAGGTCCCTTTTGGAAAATGCCGGGATTTCCGTGACCGGGAGCTTGTCCCTGTCACCCAGGATATCCACGACATATTGGTTGATATTTTTCCTTGAAAACCTTCTCCTGTTCTTCTGCCTTAAGGCTTCTTTATACAATTCCCTCTGTTCCGCGCTTAATATCTCATTTGCGGCAAGGCTGTCAATATCCGTATAGTTTTTGCGGACAGGCATGGTCCTCAGTGATTCCGGAGAAATAAAATTCTGCGGAAACAGGCTGAAGATGTCTGCTCCGAAAAGCATCTCGTTTATGTTTTCGTCATTATTATTAATCTCCAGGGCTATACTGTTCAATATACGGGATAACTTGCCCTCCATATTATTGCCTGTCGACAGCAAAAACCTTGCCCTCATGACGGCATTTCTGATATACCGGCGGTGTTTGCTGTCTATCTCTTCAATGATGTCATCCAGCCGGTAGAATGATGTTTTCACGTCAACCAGCGTATTGACCACCGCTTCGTATGCTTCCTCATTATCGGAGACCTGCCTGATCTCCATGTATCCCAGCACCGCCCTGTCCATTATTTCCGGACTTTCAAGTATCCGGTCGATCCGATCTATTATGGAGCTTCTGAAATAGGAAATGTTGTCACCCGTTTTCATTCTCAGATATGCTTTGGATCCTATGTCTTTGTGATATTT
>CACZRA010000059.1 GCA_902783395.1 uncultured Lachnospiraceae bacterium | reverse complement strand
TTCTTTCCCCAGTACGTATCAGCCATACCGCTTATGGCTCCGAGTCCGGCACTCTTTCCCTCCTGAGCGAGTACTATAAAGGTAAGAGCGACACATATGATCATGAAAACGATATACAAAATCAATCTTGTAGTAGACATATCAAAAACCTCTCTGAATATTTCTTTTCCGAAACGAGTTCTTATAGTAACACAGGGTGGATCATTTTGCAAGCTCCGAAGACCTGTCGAAAAGAGTATCAAGTCCGTCCACCCTTAGGACAAGGTCGCAGCCGTCAGAAAACACGGGATCTTCTCCGGAAACGGGAAACATTGTCTTGCTGCATATCCCCGCAAGGACTCCCCTGAGATCGAATACCGCGGTACCGCTCATCCCGCTCACGGATCTTCTGGTGGTAGTAAAGTACGATCCCGCGTCAACATATCTCTTTTGGATATCCGTAAGCTGCATGGATATCACATTGACGTCCATCGCCATCTCCGGCTCCTCACCGGCCCTCCAGTTTTTGCAGTATTCCAGAAGAGGAGTTCCCTCCTTCACCTGGTCATATATATCCTCTTCCGTGGCGACCTCCTTCAGTCTGACCAGAATGTGATAGGGGATGATCCTGACCGGGATCCTGAAGAGCGAGGCCTCATTTCCCGCGCTCAGTCTTATGGATCTTATGGCAGTCCTTATCCGCGTACCGTCATAAAAGGTTATCCATAACGGTCCGTTCTCAAAGGCGCTCGTTACGTGGTATACAGATACAAGATAGACGTAATCGGATTCGACCCTGTAAACAAACGCCGAACCGCTGCTTGTACTTCCGTCGGCCCGTTCCACAAAGAGATTGACCAGTGAAGGGGCGCATTCTTCTATGACTTTGTCCCTGTCAGGTACGGATAAGGGCTCTGAGACAAAAAAGCCCTCCTCCACCGCACATGCAAGATCATTACTGCTTATACTGCAATCATCCCTGTGTTCATCCACTCTTTGCTGTGACGAAACTATATGAAGCTTCGCTTCCGCATCGGTTTTGAGTCCGTAGCTGTCCTCAACCTCATACTTTATTTCATAATCCCCTATGTTGTTAAAGCTCACTCCGGAAATATCCGTCCTGATCTTTGCGGTGAGACCGCCGTCCACATCGTCACAGGCAAAGACCGGATCGAGCTCCTCTGCCCTGCTGCCTCTTAACAGATACTGGTCATGCACCCCGTAAAACCTCGGCGGAGTATCTACGATAAGCCTGACCTTTTTCTCCGTGCTGTTGGCATTGCCGTCAGTAGCCCGGATAACCAGCTCAGGTCTTGAAACCTTTGAGAACTTAAGCTTATCTGTTTCCTTACCGTCAATAAAATACTTAAGAAAAGCTATGCCGCCAAGGTCGGACGCTTTTATCCCGATGACCTCAGGATCATATTCCTCTTCGGTACTGAGAACATTTTTCCAGCCGTCTCCGATATCGAGCTCGGGCGGTGTGGTATCCCTGATATGTACCTTATAGTCATACTCCTTAAAGGGGCTGACAGCCCTTACCGTATAATCACCGACCTTTGTGTAATTTACCCCGGAGTTATCTATGAATGTATGCTTCATGATAAAGCTGTTGCCCGAAACATACGAAGAAACGTCATCCCTCAGACTCTCTCCCAGCTCAAGGGTCGTTTCTTCCCAGAGCTGTTCTCCCTCAAGACGCGGCAGTAATAATAAACCGCCGCATATTATGATCACAAGACACAAAGCCGCCATGAAAAAAAAGCGGATATGTCCTGCCAGAAAATCCTTTATAACGAAAACCTCTCTATTTCCTGCTTGAAGCGCCTGGTATTTGAGACAGCGTCACCGTTAAACACCGCTGATCCCATCACGATGATATTGGCTCCCGCTTCGAGGACCGTATGAAGGTTCTCGGCTACGACACCTCCGTCAACCTCAATATCAAGCTCCCTGTCCTCATTTCTTGCCATGGCTCTCAAGGCCTTGATCTTTCTCGTCGCCTTTTCTATGTACTTCTGACCGCCGAAGCCCGGATTCACGGTCATAAGAAGGACCATGTCCACATCGTCTATGATATAGTCAAGGGTCGAGAGCGATGTTCCGGGATTCAGCGCGAGTCCCACCTTTACGCCCGCGCGTCTTATCTGCTTAAGTGCATTTTCCACATCCCTTGTCGCTTCGGCATGTATAGTGACGATATCAGCTCCGCAGTCTACAAAGGTCTCGATATATCGTTCGGGATTTGACACCATAAGATGCACATCAAAGGTCACATCCGTCGCTGACCTTATCGATCTTATAACGGGCATGCCGAAGGATATCTGCGGTACGAAATCACCGTCCATCACATCAATATGGATCCCGTCCGCGCCGGCTTCCACTACTCTTTCTATATCCCGGCCGAGATCCTTGAAATCCGCTGCCAGTATAGAGGGGTGAAACCTATATTTCATCAGTATTTCCTCCGCGCCTGCAATTCTCTGTATATATCAACATATGATTCATATCTTTCCTTTGTTATCACTCCCCTGCCAAGGGCCTCTCTCACACTGCAGTCCGGTCCGTGTATGTGAGTACAGTCGGCATAATAGCACTGTCCGTTAAAGGGCCTCATCTCCGGAAAGCAGTCCGGAAGCTTTGCACCGTCCATATCCGGCAGCTCCATGGCGGAAAAACCGGGAGAATCAAAAATGAAGGTATCGCCCCAGAGATGTACAAGCTCCGTATGTCTGGTGGTCTGTTTTCCTCTTTTCAGCTTACGGCTGATATCACCGGTCTCCATAAGCTCACTGCCGGTCAGTGCATTGATGATCGATGATTTTCCGGTCCCCGACGGTCCCGCTACGGATGTGACCTTGTCCGTTAAAACATCCTTTAATTCATCAAGCCCGGTGTATTCCTTCGCCGACGCAAAGATAAGTCTGTATCCGCTCGGTCCGTAGATCCTCTGTATGTCCTCAGCCTCGCAGCCCTCTGCGAGATCATCTTTATTTATGCAGATGACTGAAGGGATCCCGGCGCTTTCCATCATTACCAGGAATCTGTCCAAAAGCCCCCACACCGGCTCCGGACTGTGCATGGCAAATATCACCATCGCCTGGTCTATATTCGCGACAGGCGGTCTTGTGAGTGCGTTCCTGCGGGGAAGGATCTCTGTCACATTCCCTTCTACATCATCGGTATGGGTAAGCTCGATACGGCATCTGTCGCCCGCAAGAGGCTTGATCGACTGCTTTCTGAACAATCCCCGGGCCCGGCACTGATATACCCCGTCTTCCGTATATACATAGTAAAAGCCTCCGACCCCCTTTAATATCCTGCCGTCAAGCATCCTTCGGGATCATCTCGCAAAGGATATGGCCTGGGAGGTATCGGTAGCCTGCTGATCCGCCGTAAAGGCGCTCCCGTCCTCATTCACACCCTCTATCCTTGTGGTATAGGCTATGGTGAATACCCCGGCTGTATCCGAAGGATCCACATCTGTAGACGCTATCTGTATGGTCACCGGGAAAGCCGTTACGTTCTGCTGTCCGTATACCTTGCCCGTGTTGTTTCCGGTCAGAGTGATGCTCGCGGCGGATCCTTCGGCATAGCCCGAGGGCGCCTGTACGTTCTGAGAAAAGATCTTCGCCTCCTCTTCCGGTCCGAGACTTAAGACAAAGCTTAGCTTGGTATCCTTTGATACAAGGGTATCCGGCTCAACGCTCTGGGATATCACCCTTCCCTTCGCCACGCTGTCGGAATTTGATTCCGTTACGGATGACCATGAAAGCCCGGAAGCGGTAAGCGCCGTCTTTGCTTCCGTCTCCGTAAGTCCGATTATATTGGGTACCGCAACGCTCCCTTCAGGTATCTCTTCCGTCTTTTTCCCGCTGGCTCCGGTACTTACGACGACAAGTACGGTCGATCCCGGGGCGACCATGGTTCCCGCCTCCGGAGTCTGTGAGACTACCGATCCCTGCGGCACCGTATCTGATGCCCCGTCTGTAAGATTAATGGCAAGACCCCTGTTTTCCAGCGTGACCTTTGCCTCGGCCGCGGTAACGCCTGTAAGGCTAGGTACCTCGATATTGCCGGTGCCGGAGCTTACCGCAAGGGTGACCGTGTAGCCCGAAGGTATACGGCTTCCGGGAACCGGCTCCTGGGATATGACGAGACCGGATTCTACCGAATCCGAGGACTCGTAGCTTGTCTGTACCACAAAGCCGGCTGCTTCCAGGGCTGATTTTGCATTCTCAAAGGTCTGTCCCCTCACATCCTGCAGCACCTGGTTCTCCGATACGACAGAGTTGTCCGACGCGGAGTTTCCTCTTACCGATATCACCCTTCTTGCAATGAATATGATCAATATCAATATGATGATACCGATGACCACCGCTATGATGCGCATTATCATCGTCATCCTGTCATCCATGTCTTCATCGCTTCTGTATCTGTCGCCCCTCTGTGCCGAAGACCGCCTGGCAGCCCCTCTTCTCTGCCTCTCGTCCGCACTGCGGGCCCTGTCGTTCTTATTCCTGGGATTTCTTCTCGGATCGCCTCCGCGTTCCGGGCCGCGTCTTTCCTGCTGCTCTCTTCTTTTTCTCGCGGCAGCCTCTCTCCTTTTACGTCTGAGCTCTTCTTCCTCAAAATCCTCCCGTCCTTCGCGGTCCTCCGCTTTCGGAGACCTTCTTCTGGGCCTTTCATCCCCCGGAAGTCCCACAGACTCCTGAGGCCTTTTCTTTCTGGGTCTTTCCTCCGGCTCTTCCTCCTGCCGTCTTTCTTTATTCCTGTTGTACGCGGAGATCAGGGATTCGTCCACATCGATGGTGCCAGTCCTTGTCTTAATGGACTTTATATCTTCATCGCTCACCATCCTCGTAGAGCCCCCTGCTCCGCCTGACGGTATGCGCTTTATAAAATTCTCATCGGGTGTGAGGAGAGACTGCTTGAGATCCGCTATGACCTCTGTCATTGACGAATATCTTCTGTCCGAGCTTTTCTCCGTGCATTTGAAGATGATCTGCTCTATGCTTATCGGCACGTCATTTACGAATTCCCTGGGGGACGGCATGGCGTCCTGTATATGCTGTATCGCGATATTGACCGTAGTATCCCCGTCAAAGGGAACCCTTCCGGTAAGCATCTCGAAAAGAACTATGCCCAGTGAATAGATGTCACTCTTTTCATCGGAATAACCTCCGCGGGCCTGCTCGGGCGAGGTATAGTGAACCGAGCCCATGACATTTGATGTGATGGTCTCGCTGGTAGCTGCCTTTGCTATGCCGAAGTCGGTGACCTTCACCTTCCCGTCTTTTGAGATAATGACGTTCTGGGGCTTCACGTCACGGTGTATGATCCCGGCCTTATGTGCGCATTCAAGTCCCTGCGCCATCTGTATGGCTATACTTATGGATTCCTTTACGGATAAACGGAGCTTCTTTTCAATATAGTGCTTAAGCGTAATGCCTTCGACAAGCTCCATGACAATGTACTGAAGATCCTGATCCTCGCCGACGTCATAAACGCCGACTATATTTGAATGTATCAGTCCCGCAGCCGCCTGCGCCTCCGCATGAAATTTTGTGACGAAGTTCTGATTCTCCGCATACTCCTGCTTGAGCACCTTTATGGCTACAAAGCGGGAAAGCTTCATATCCTGTGCCTTGTAGACATCGGACATTCCGCCCGTGCCTATGCGGCTCAATATTTCGTATCTGTCTGCCAGTATTATCCCTTCACTGATCATTATTTAATCTTCCCCTGATTAATATTCTCCTGCGAAAGGCTCGATCAAAACGACGCCTATATTATCATATCCACCGTTCGCATTGGCTCTTTCGATAAGCCTCTGAACAGCGCTTACGACATCGGGAGAGCTGTTCACTATCATCCTGATGTCTTCATTCTCGACCATATTCGTAAGTCCGTCCGTGCACATGAGGATGCGGTCGTCCGGATTCAGCTTCATATCAAAGAAATCGACCCTTATGTCATAGTCTCCGCCTATGGCTCTCGTTATCTTATTCTTCATGGGATGGCTCCTGGCCTCGGACTCATCTATCTCCCCCGCCCTGACCATCTCCTCCACAAGGCTGTGATCCCTGGTTATCTGGCTTATCCTGTCATTTATCACATAAAGCCTTGAGTCTCCCACATTGGCTACATAGAGAGTGTCATCTATGACGGAGGCAACTACGAGCGTGGTACCCATGCCCTCATGCTCCGGAAGACGTCTCGCCTCCTCGATGATGGCAGCATTCGCAGTCTCATAGGCATGCCGTATGAGACGTATGGGGTTTTGCTCATGGGAATCAGAGATATCCGATACTATGGTCTCCGTCGTAAATCTCGACGCATAGTCTCCGGCAGCATGGCCTCCCATTCCGTCCGCTACTATGAAGAGATTCGGGAGATTTCCTACCGGATTTTCCGAAGTGTAAACATAGTCCTGATTCACTTTCCTTTTCTGACCCATATCGGTCATCGAAAAGGTCTTTATCATCTATAACCTCCGCATGAAGAATACTCCGATCAAGTCCCTGCTTTGCTGCCGCGCCCTAAACTGCGCATCCTTAACTGTCCGCAGGCACCGTCTATATCGGAGCCGAGTTCTCTCCTTATACTACCATTTATTCCAAAGTTTTCAAGTTTATTTTTGAAATTATCGCATTTCTGCCTTGCCGGACGCCTGAAGGCGCTCTCCGTTACCGGGTTTACGGGTATGAGATTCACAAGATGCGGAACACCGGCTTCTTTGATCCTCTCTGCCAGCTCCCGCGCATCCTCGTCACTGTCATTTACCCCCTCTATAAGAGCGTATTCAAAGGTGATCTTCCTGTGCGTGGATCTGTAATACTCTCCCACAGCCTTCATAAGCTCAGCTATCCCGTATTTTTCCGCCACCGGCATCAGCTTTTTTCTTTTTTCATCTGTAGCAGCATGAAGTGATACCGCCAGATTCACCTGAAGGTGCGCTCCGTTCTTCTTTTCCTTCGAAAGCCTTATGATCCCGGGAACGATACCGCAGGTGGAAACCGTGATACTGCGCTGCGACATTCCCCTTCCGTCGGGATCCGTCATGATATCAATGAACCTCATAAGCTCTTCATAGTTCAGCAGAGGTTCCCCCGAGCCCATGATGACAACATTCGATATATGCTTTCCGGTATCTCTCTCCATAAGATATATCTCTTCAGCCATCTCACCGGCTGTAAGATCCCGGTCGAGCCCGTTAACGGTCGAGGCACAGAACCTGCAGCCCATGGCACAGCCCGCCTGTGATGATATGCAGGCTGTGTTCCAGTCCCTGTATGCCATGAAGACTCCCTCTATGAGACCTCCGTCAGACAGGGCGAACAGGTATTTTACCGTGCCGTCAAGGCGGGAACGTTTCACTGCTTCGATCTCCAGACTCCCGGGAAGATATCCGTCCTTAAGTGTCTGCCTGAAGGCTTTGGGGAGATCGGTCATATCGTCAAAGCTCTCCGCTCCCCTTGCATGCAGCCAGGAAAAGATCTGTTTTGCGCGGAACGGCTTTTCGCCGGACTCTTCTATCTCTTTTTTCAGTTCAGTCTTTGTAAGATTACAGATATCCTTCATGCTTTACCCGACCATATGGAATAATAAAAACCGTCACACGGATCTCTTCCCTGTAAAAACAGCCGCTCTTCAAGTTTATGTAAACCTAATTCCGACAGATACTCCGACTGCCCGGATGTCTCCTCCCTCGTTACCGTGCATACAGAGAACAAAAGGATCCCGTTCTTTTTCAGGTATGCTGCCGCATTCCCCAGCATCTTTTTTTGAAGTTCACATAAAGCAGTTATATCCCCGGGCTGAACTCTATACTTTATGTCAACTTTTCTCCCCAAAACGCCGAGTCCGGTGCACGGGAGATCGGCAATTATGACGTCAGCCTTATCCACAAGCCCGGGATTGAATACCGATGCGTCGTTTACCGCCGTTTCAATACCGGGTACTCCGGTCCTTTCAATATTTTCCCTGATCTTTCCGAGCTTTTTTTCCGAGATGTCGAAGGCACTTATCCTGAAGCGCCTATCCTTCCCGAAAACACCCCGCTCTCTGGCCCCCTCAAGCATCTCCGCCAGAAAACAGGCCTTCCCTCCCGGAGCCGAGCATAGATCGATAATACTTATGTCAACCTTTTTGGCGCGATTTATGTAAACTAAGACCCTCTTCCATAGTCCGTACATCGCAAGCTGGGAGGACAGATCCTGCACTGAATAAAGCCCCCTCCTGAAGCTTTCGGACTCGGAAGGTACCAGCTGTCCAGACGTGAGCTTAATGGTATGGCCGCACCCTTCCGTTTTCTCCGTTCCGACCCCCTCGGCAAGAAGCTTCTCTTCAAGCTCATCCGCAGTCGTAAGACAGGTATTTACCCTTATATATAACGGTCTTTCTCCAAGGGAGGCCCTCATCATCCTTTCCGCCTCTTCCCCGTGGTCGTGTCTTAATTTCTCCGCTATCCAGGAGGGACAGGAATACTCTGTTTCCTTATCGGGGTAGCTTATCCCCCCGTCCCTTAAACGTATGATCCCTCTGAGCACCCCGTTGACAAAGGGCTTGAGCCCGTCCATATGCCGTATGCCAACAAGCTTTACGGATTCGTTCACAGCCGCACGGTCAGGGATACCCTCCATGAAAACGAGCTGGAAGGTTCCCATCCTGAGGATCATCCTTATGACCGGCTTCATCTTTGATGACGCTGTTTTGGATACCCGGTCGATCAGCCAGTCAAGTGTGATCAGCCGCTCCGCCGTCCCCTCCGCAAGAGCCTTTATGAA
>CACZRA010000058.1 GCA_902783395.1 uncultured Lachnospiraceae bacterium | reverse complement strand
TTGATCAGAGACCGCTGCCTCATGGCAGATCCCGGCAAATTCAGGATATACATTTTCCCTCTACAGATACAAAAGCGAAAGGAGAGGAACCGTTACCACGGAGAGCACGGTCGACATGGCTATCATCTTGTTGCAGTAATTCCCCCTGCCGGCATACTGTTCTGCGAGCATTCCGGTAAGAGCCGCTATGGGCATGCTGGCAGACAGACAGCAGATCTTTACTATGACCGGATCAAAGGGCAGCATGCGCAGCAGCATTATCCCTATTCCCGGTACGATGATATTCCTCAAGAAGATATATATGTAGATATTCTTATCGGTAAAGACCTCTTTCAGGTCAAGCTGCGCAAGGCTTCCGCCGATGAGAAGCATGGAAAGGGGTATGCAGGCATTTCCCATATAGGTGAAGAAATTCCCGACTGTCTCGGGCACCGGTACATCCAGCAGATACAGTGTAATCGCAATGATGCTTATCACGGTTCCCGTGTTTATCACGGACTTTATCGAAAAGCTCGAGCTTACGAGGAAGATACCCAGGGTATAGGCCACCATATTAAAGAGCAGCATATAAAAAATAAGGTATATGACATACCCGTCTCCAAAAAGAGCCTTTATCACGGGTATCCCGAAGAAGCCTATATTTGACAGGAACATCATGAGCTGCTCCAGTGTAAGCTCCTGCCTGTCCTTATTTCCGATCCTTCCCCTGATCAGGACAAATACAAAGCTCGCTGCTATGAAATACAGATAGAATAAAGAAGCTGATATGAAGTTCTGAAGGGTCAGCTTGGCGGCATCTCCTGCTTTTTCCCCCACTATGGCTGATATCATGAGGCAGGGATTAAGGACATTTACGACCACCTTGCTTATCTGGTGCTGTCCGACCTTGTCAAAGATCTTTATCCTGAATGCGGCAAAGCCCGCAAGCATCATGCAAAAGAGCATGAGCATCTGATATAAAAGAAGGATCACGTTGATTTCATGCATTGAAATAGCTCCTGAGAATGTTTGTAAATATGACGGGCTGCTCCGCAAAGGAGAAATGTCCCGCTCCTTCTATCCTTGCAAGCCCCGCGTCCGGCATCAGCTTTTCCATGAGCTCCCCGTCCTCTATGGGAGTCGCGGTATCCTTCGTACCCCAGATTAGGAGCACCTCCGGTGTCACATCCTTAAGGTACGGAGTCAGATCCTCGTTGACAGCCTTGACCATGCAGTCACGCATCAGGGGAGAGGCAGCCCTGTAGTCGGCAGAGCCGTGTGTCTCCTTATAATGCTCTATCTGCTTTTCCGTCATGAAGTGCTTTGCAAGCTTAAAGACCTTCTGTTTCCGCTTTGCCTTATCCGAAAGCTCATGCCTTATGCCTGCTGCATCTATCAGCACTATTCGCTCCGTTTCAAAGGGCAGCTCCTGCCTGCTCATAAGCTTTATTATGATGCGTCCGCCGAAGCTGTGTCCCATGAGGGTGAGCTTTTCTAATCCCAGGGCTTCTATAAGGGCTATGGTGAAATCGACAAAGCCATTAAGATCCCAGGCTTCGGGAGGCTCGGGTGTGTCTCCCGTAAAGCCCGGCATATCAGGCAGGATCACACGGTATTTTGCCGATATGGCATCTGCCACTATCCTGTAGAGCGACGCTTTTGCCATCCAGCCCGGGAGGACCAATACGGCAGGATCCTCCGGCCTGCCGTATTCTTCGTAATATACCGGGATCCCGGAAACGTTTATATTCATCGGATCTTACTTTTCGACCCAGCCATTGGAGTCGGTGTACATGATGCCTGATATCTCTGTGTCCCCGTCATTTGCTATGGTACATACCTTCCAGAGAGTTCCTAGTCTTCCCGAGGGCTCGCGGTAGGCCGCTTTTATCCCGTCCTTGTCATAGATCGTGACCGTAGAATAAGTACGTCCTATATTTCCCGCCATATCTTCCTTTCCGATATATCCGGTATCCTCGACAAAGAGCGCATAGCCGTTCTTACTCTTTGACGGATCGAACTTTATCTTAGTCCCCGTTTCACTGCCCTGTTTGTCGAGATCCACGAGCTTAAGCTTAAGGTTGGGATCATCGCTCGTAATGACCGCTGCATATTCGCCGTCCTTGAGCTCTACCGGGGACTTCGCATTGGGATTGAGAAGATACACATCGGTTTCATGCACTCCTTCTCCTGCAGGCGCTACGAAAGCCCTGCCGAGGGAGTATTCCGGTATACCGGGTACGATATGCACGTCATTAAGGGTTGTCGGCACACAGCCTTCATATTCGTAGGTAATGAAGTAGGTATCCTCCTTCTGGGGAACGGTCAGGGTAAAATATCCGTCAGCATCGGTAACCGTCTGATCCGTATACTTCCCGTCCGTATTGCGGAGCTTTACTGTCACATTTTTAAGCACACCGCCCTGTTCGTCTCCCACGTATCCGTAGAGCAGGGTATCTGCCTTCGCGCTTTTGGCGTTCTTTACGGCTTCTTCGGCTTTTCCCATGACTTCCTTGGTATAGTCCGCTTCCTTATCCTCAAGGTTTGCTTCCTTGAGAGTGGAGAATATGCCGTATATATCTGTTTTGAGCTGCTTCATGTAGACTACCTTGCCATCGCTGACGTAGTAGTCGCTGACGATGAGGCCTTCCGAGCCGTGGTCGGCCGTGCTTACCTTTACGATCGCATCCTTGTCCTTGTATATCGAGGTATCAACTATGTCGCCGCTCGTTTTGTCGGTGCTTCTCACCTTGATACAGGTATATTTCGAAAGCTCATCATCTATATCGTCAGCATACGCCTTGTCGGGAAATGCGCCTGCCGTTTTCTTTGTTTCTTCGGCTTTGACTTCCTCTGTAGTATTTTCCGATACTGTCTCTGTTTTTTCTTCCTTTTCTTCGGTCACGGCCTCAGTGCTCTCTTCAGACTCCTCTGTCCCGTCTGTTTTCCCTGAAGTATATCCGGCAGCAGCAGGAAGATCGGAGGAAGAAAGGCTGTCTCCGCATGCCGTCAGTACCAGTCCCGCAAGGAGCAGGGGGAATATCAGGTTTATTATATGTCTGTATTTTCTCATAGGCGTCTCTCCTTTTGTGTGAAATCTTTCGACAATCCTCAGTATTATACACTAAAAATGTGAATTTTCTATGCCCATTGTCATGATTTCTTGATCTCCCTTGCATTTAGGGGCGGGGATGTGTATAATACTGTTCGTTGCGGATGCAGACACTGATCTGTCCGTGCAGATATGATGGGCTGTCGCCAAGCGGTAAGGCAACGGACTCTGACTCCGTCACTTCGAAGGTTCGAATCCTTCCAGCCCAGCTAAAAGCCCCCGGTATCTTCTCGATACCGGGGGCTTCTTTCGTCGGCTTCTCAGCTGAACTTATCCATATATTCGGACGCTAAGCCGGTCGCAAAGGCGAAGATCATGATCACGACATAGAGTACCACACCTACAATTAGTACTATCGTCGCTATTTTCTTTTTTGATTCATAATCCTCGATGTCGCCGGACTTATATGAATTATTGGCAATGATCGCAAAGATTATCGCTATTACACCGGTGATCGTGTTGCAGCAGCAGGTCTCCAGTATGGCAAGCACCAGCAGTGTCATAAAGGCAGGCGCGTTTCCCCCATTTCCCTGCGGTCTCTGCGGCGCGGAGTAATACCCGTTTTGCTGGTACCCCTGTTGCTGATATCCCTGCTGGTATCCCTGCTGCTGATACCCCTGCTGGTATCCCTGGTCGTATCCTTGCTGCTGATACCCCTGCTGTGGCTGTCCGTAACCGGGCTGCTGATACCCCTGCTGATCATACCCCTGTCCCTGATAATAGTTGTTTTCGTCCATAGTTCCTCCACCTTTCCTCTGCAGTTTTTATATTTCCGCAGGTGCCAGCCATGGAAATAATGTGTTTCTCAATACCATGAAGGCTATCGCTCCCGCTGAAAAAACCGCAAGACATACATAATACTTCTTATGATGTTCTTTTTTTATTATGATCACTTCACTTGCTACAAGTGTCATAAACAGTATAAACGGTAATGTCACGAATATAAAGGGGTTAAATCTGAACGCCCTGTATATCTCAAAATGAAGCAGGCTGTCCGTCATCCTGGTGGCTCCGCAGCTGATGCAGTAGATATTAAAAAATCTCCTGAACGGGCACACCATCCCCTTTCCCGTAAACCGGTTTACCAGCGTATATGCAATTATCGATATATAGGCCGCAATGGGTATCCAGATCCTTTTAAGGTTGATGATCATTTCCTTTTCAGCCGTTACTCCGCAACATACCGGTCATCAGGCGTCCAGATCATTATATATAAATATTGTGGTATAGTAAAATCCCCTTGCCCGAAGCATACGTGTGTATTATACTGTATAAGGCAACGGGGTCGTAGCTCAGCTGGGAGAGCGTCTGCTTGACGTGCAGGAGGTCTGCGGTTCGAGCCCGCACGGTCCCATATCAATTAAGCCGCAACGGATCATATCCGCTGCGGCTTTTCCTATCTTCTTTTTTTCACCGCCGGCTTCTTTCTCGGCATCCTGACGCCTGTGAGCTTCAGGACATCCGTGACCGTTTCGACCGGTATTATCTCCAGGGCTTCCTTTACCTCATCTGCCACGTCCTTCAGATCACCCTCATTATCCCTGGGTATCAGTGCTTTTACGCAGCCTGCCCTCTGTGCCGCCATAAGCTTTTCGGGCAGTCCGCCTATGGGCTTAACCTTGCCCTCCAGAGAAACCTCTCCGGTCATACAGATATGAGGATCCACACTCTTTTCGTTTATCAGGGACGCAAGCGCCGTCGTGAGCGTGATCCCTGCCGAGGGACCGTCCTTGGGAGTCGCACCGTCAGGCACATGTATATGGAGATCGTTCCTGTCAAAAAGCGAGGCTTTAGTGGGATACATGGATTTCACAAGAGACAGCGCTATCTGTGCCGACTCCTTCATCACATCCCCGAGCTGTCCCGTTATCACTATATTTCCCTTCCCGCGGGTCAGCAGAGTCTCGATGAAAAGTATCTCGCCTCCCGCCTGTGTCCAGGCAAGACCTGTGACTACTCCCGGAGCGGTTTTCTTTTCCACTATGTCATGCGGTATCGGGGACATATCCAGAAGCTCTCTCAGGGCTCCTGCTTCGACCTTAAGGCTCTTTCCGTTGCCCTCCACTATCTTTACCGCCACAGATCTGCAGAGGGTGTCTATGCGTTTCTTAAGGCCTCTGACGCCGGCTTCCCTTGTGTAGTCGGATATGATCGTGTTGAGGGCATCCTCTGTTATATCAAGGTTCCTTGATTTTATTCCCACATCCTTCATAGCCTTCGGTATCAGATGCTTCTTTGCTATCTGATACTTTTCTATCGGGGTATATCCGTTAAATTGTATGACCTCCATGCGGTTCAGGAGCGGCTCCGGTATGCTGTCAAGGCTGTTTGCCGTACAGATGAAAAGCACATCCGAAAGATCATACGGTACATTAAGGTAATGATCGGTGAAGCTGTTATTCTGCTCGGGATCCAGAACCTCAAGAAGTGCCGCACCCGGATCTCCGTTATAGCTTACGGAGAGCTTGTCTATCTCATCCAGCACCATGACCGGATTGGATGCCCCTGCCTTGCTTATCCCGTCCATTATCCTTCCGGGCATGGATCCTATATAGGTGCGTCTGTGTCCTCTGATATCCGCCTCGTCCCGCACTCCGCCCAAGGAGACGCGGACATACTTCCTCTTGAGTGCCTTTGCTATGGATGAGGCTATGCTCGTCTTGCCCGTTCCCGGCGCTCCCACGAAGCATATGATGGAGCCCGACTGCTCCTTTTTAAGATTCATGACCGCTATCTGCTCTACTATCCTGCGTTTTGTCTTGGCAAGGCCGTAATGATCCCTGTCCAGTATCTTTCTGGCATCATCAAGGCTGATCTTTCTGAATTTCTGCTTCTTCCAGGGAAGGCCTATCAGAAAATCCAGATAATCCAGCAGCATCCCCGATTCCTGGGAAGCCTGGCCCTCCTGTTTAAGCCTGCGCAAAAGCTTGGTCGCCTCTTTCTTTGCAGTCTCGTTCATCTCGGATTCGTTCAGCTTTATCTCCAGCCTTCTTATGTCCGATATCTCCTCCGGATGCATCTCATCCAGCTCCTTCTGGAGATAATCCATCTGTTTTTTTATGGCGTTTTCTCTGTATATCTTCTGGTAGTCCGCTTCCTGCGCGCTCTTTGCCTCGTTGTCGATACGGGTCATCTCAAGGTTTTCATATATGAGCTTTTCCAGCATCTCATTGCGCTTTGCAGTGGAATCCTCTGCCAGAATGGCATATCTTTCGTCATTGGAATTCATGATCCAGGGACTCATGGCGGATGCTATCTCCGAAAGACTTGTCCACTGGGCGATGTATGCTCTTGTCGCCGCGACCCACTGGAAGTTTTCGGCATATTTTGACAGGGAGGATTTTATTTCCTTGAGCTTTCGGTTCAGCTGCTCCTTATCCGCGTCATCTATATCATCCCTTTTTGAGATATTTATATCTATGGATTTGTCATGATAGACCGTGACCTCTTCTATATTCACCCTGGATCTCGTATGTACGATGAAATAGCCGTTATTGCTCACCTCTGTGACGATACCGGAGAGACCTATGGGATAGAAGGAATCGTTTTCAAAATCATCCCTGGTTATATTTTCCTTCTGCACTATCAGTGTGACCCTGTCAGCAGGCTGGGGATCACGCCCCACGGTTTTGGTGAAGAAATCATTCTTGAAATATATATTACAGTCCGGTAATGCAAGTATATTGTAAATCGGAAGTACCGCCATTTTTTCCTCCTTATGCCGTATCACGCCTCTGTTAGCACTCATTTGG
>CACZRA010000057.1 GCA_902783395.1 uncultured Lachnospiraceae bacterium | reverse complement strand
GTCCCTGTAATGCGCCTTGCCGGCCTCCACCCTGTTCCTTATGTCATCGGCGATAAAAGCCGCCTCTCCCGCTGCGGAGTCCAGCTGTCTGAACCTTATCTTTCTGCCATCCTCCGCCTCTGTCCAGAGGGCCTTGTCCTTTCTCCCCCTGTTATTTGATATGACCTGGTTCGCCACCTTCAGGATATTGGCACTGGAGCGGTAATTCTGCTCCAGTCTTATCACGTGCGCATCTTTATATATCTTCTCAAAATCAAGGATATTCCTGATATCGGCCCCCCTGAAGGCATAGATCGACTGATCATCGTCACCCACGACACATAGGTTATTGTATTTCTTTGCGAGCAGCGAGACAAGGATAAACTGCGCTCTGTTCGTATCCTGATACTCGTCGACCATTATATAGCGGTATTTTTCCTGATAATGCAGAAGCACCTCCGGGAAGCTTTTGAATATCTCTATGACATTGAGTATCAGATCGTCAAAGTCCATCTGATCATTTGCCTTAAGTGTCTTCTGATATTCCTTATATACCATGACGTAGGGCTTCATGTAGAAGTCTCCGTCATTTTCCGCCTCAAAATCCTCCGGTGTCTTCATCTCATCCTTACAGCCGGATATCACGTTAAGCAGCGACTTTTCCTTGTACTGCTTCGTATCTATCTGAAGCCTCTTGCAGATCTCCTTCACTATCGCTCTCTGATCCGTCTGGTCAGCCACCTCAAAATTCTTCCCGTACCCGAGTCTCTCCGCTTCGGTAAAGAGGATACGGAGGCACAGTGAATGGAAGGTCGACACCGTAATGTCACGGGAAGCCTCCGGGCACATTCCTTCCACCCTTTCCCGCATCTCCCTTGCCGCCTTGTTCGTAAAAGTAAGAGCCAGGATGCTCCATGGCCTTACTCCCAGCTCTTCTATAAGATACGCAGCCCTGTATGTGAGTGCCCTTGTTTTGCCGGACCCCGCTCCCGCAAGGATCAGCACGGGCCCCTCGGTGGTCCTCACAGCCTCAAGCTGCTTATCGTTAAGTTCCTCCTCATAGTTTATCAAGCGTATCTCCCATCAATGCCCAGTGGCTTACGACCAGGCTTATCTCGTTGTTTATTATCGAGAAGCTTGCATTATACTCCTCATCCATATCTATCAGCAGTATCCCCATCTGATACCCGCCGTAATGAATCGCCATCGCATAGAAGGTATGGCTCATGCCGCCCTCAAGGTACCTGTAATCCATGACGTCAGCCGTATCAGTTATCTGGTGCTTCTCATCGACCATATGCACACCGCTCCTGTCGCGGTAAGCCTTCAGGTAAAGCTTGTCGGGCAGGCTGAATTTTTTCCCCTTTTCCTGCGGGATCGGCTTTTCATACATGAAGATACTTGCATTCATCACGCCTATCAGCGGAAGTGCGTCCATCAGCTGTCCGTATCTGTCGGGAGCTTTCGGATCGATGGCTATGATCCGGTTTGAAAAACGTCCCATGGATCCGTGCCTGGAGTCGACGACCTTTCTCACGTCTCCCGATCTCCGCTCCAGACTCTCGGCCACTACGCTCTTTACCTTAGCGATAAGATTTGCAAGCTCCATTCTCGAGGTCTCAGACATCTCTCTGGCGCAGTACACCCTGAAAACACTGTCAAGCACCCTGAAGAGCCTGTCACAGTCTATATTTTCCGTACCTCCGGGCCCGAAGATGTTACCGAAGGAATGGTCATTCACGTTCATGGATCTGCGGCGGACCACATCTCCGAGATGTGTCTCCAGCAGCCGCATGAAGAAATCCTCCAGAAGCTTCCTCTGGCAGCCCGCCTGATATTCATGAGGATCTCCCGTGAAAATAAAATCGACCATGGAAGATGTCAGCGACGGGATATCAAAGACCGTTCCGATCCTGACATTTCTTCTGCGCTCAAAATTAAAAAGCTGGAAATACGGATCATATCCTGCAGACTCACGGTTTACAAACCGGCATCTGAGTATCTTATCCTCGGCTTTCTCCCCGTCCGCCATTCTCGCTGCCAGTGTAAGGGCTTCATATCCCAGCGCGATATGTGAAGTTGATACCGAAGCCAGCGGAGGATCCAGGTATGCGCTGTCGCTTAGATCATCAAAGCCTGTCACAAATACATCCTTGCCTATGCTCAGATCCTTATCCTTAAGTATGCGGTAAATGATATGTGCCTGTCTGTCATTGCTGCAGATCACCGCATCGGCCCCCGGATTGTTCTCGATGAGCCTTCTTGCCTCTTCAACACTGGCCTCCGTATGATCCCCGCGTACGACCATGCTCTCATTCACCGGAAGCTTTGCCGCCCTCATGCCTGCCATGTATGCGGCGAGTCTTTCCTCTGCGTCACCCGAGTACTTCGGTCCTGCGAAGAAAAGTATCCTCCTGCACCCGTTGACTCCCGTCAGATAATCAAGCGCCTCCCGGATGCCTGTGGTATTGTCATAATAGATACAGGGTATCCCCTCATGCTTATCAGAGATCGTAAGCTGCGGCTTGCCCTCGGTTATCTTCATAAAAGGGGCAAAATCCGCCGCATCATTTATCAGGGTTGACGTCGGAGCAAGCACCGTATCTATGCTCTTCTGGCTCGCCAGCTCATAGAGCACATTTTTATCTTCATCTACTCCGTACACCCCGCCCACTATTATCAGCAGGTTGATCTTTTTTTCCTCCGCTGCCATTCTTGCTCCGCTCACGACACCGTCAAAATACTCGGTGTCAAGGCTCGGCATCATCAGCGCCACTGTTCTTCTGATAGCCATAATAAGAAAACTCTACCCGTCACGCCTTCCTCAGGCCAGCAAAAAAGCCCTGTATGCTTTAGTTGCCTCATAAATGTCCGATTTGCTTGTTACCTCATACGGCGCGTGCATAGAAAGAACCGCGACTCCGCAGTCTATTACGTCCATGCCGTACAGCGCCATGATATATGCTATGGTACCGCCTCCCCCTGCGTCCACCTTCCCGAGCTCGCAGGTCTGGTACCTCACGTTCCTTGCGTCAAGTATGCTCCTTATCTCTGCCATAAATTCGGCGTTTGCGTCATTGGAGCCGCTCTTTCCCCTTGATCCGGTGTATTTATTAAATACCACCCCGTGTCCGAAATAGGCGGAGTTCAGCTTGTCAAAGGAATTTGCATAAAGAGGATCGAATGC
>CACZRA010000056.1 GCA_902783395.1 uncultured Lachnospiraceae bacterium | reverse complement strand
GTAAAGGCGTGCAGTTTCTGCTTACATTCATCATTCCCTATGCATTTACCGGATATTATCCTGCAGGGAGCCTGCTTGGAAAGGATTTGGTACATCCTGAATTCGCGCATCTTTCTCCGCTAATTGCGCTTATCGCAGGCACTGCAGCATATTTGTTCTGGAACAACGGACTTAAACACTATAACAGTGCAGGCGCATAGTTTTGTTTTTTTCTCAGGTTTTCTTTCTCCCTATAACAGATACCTGCTTCTTGAAAATTTCTCTGATCTTCTTTTTCCCTTCTTCGCTTTCAAGATCCTTCTCCGAAAGACTGCCCTCATACAAGGCTGACATTATAAGGATATAGGTCTCTCCCAGAGCAGTAGTGATCACACCTGCCGTGGCGCTCGAAATAGCTCCTCCTGCCACGGAACCTCCGGCCGGAATGAATTTCAAAAGACTCGAAACCACCGTCTTTCCGATGATGGTTGCCCCGCCGGCACCGATAGTGGCAGACAGGAAACCTGTAATGAGGCTCCTGCTCACATCAAACCCAAAGATAGCCGTGATCGAGGCTATCATAGCGACCTGGGTGGGAACAAGTACCGCACAGTCGGCTAACGGGATAGGTATGGCACATTCTCCTACCGCCGCTGCTGTCGCCGTGGCCACAGCCGCCTGTGCGTAGCGCTTTTTTTCTTCAAGTGATGCTATCTGGACATTCTGAAGCGTAGCCTGCAGCTCTTCCGGAAGCGCTTCCGACATGATCCGGATAAGTAGATCGAGCCCATATGCCTTTGCTGTATAGTCTTCATCGATCTCATAATCCTCTGCTAAAACAGGGACCACCTGTACCACGTCCAGATTCTGTTCCAGAATGTATTTCTTAAATTCATCGGCTTTCTTTTTTGAGAATGCCTGTGTCAGTATGAGGATAACCGGAACCTGTGTCACAAGGTTATCATTGGAAAAGTCCCGCAGCCATTCTATTTCCTCATCCTCTATACGGTTCGATGCCGTATTGATACAGTACCAGATGCAGTGGATAGCTTTGTTGACGTCCTTACTTGCAAGACCGGACCGGATAGTATCTATCACTTCTTCTTTGACTTCCTTTTGCGCATCCTTGCCAAGCTCAAAGCCCCTCGTATCATAGATGGTAAGAGGGAAGTCTTTTTTGGTCAGCTTCCGCATATGATCTGTGACCGGCCTGCCTACACCGGTTTCAGCAAGGTTTTCCCTGAACACGCTGTTTATCAGCGTGCTCTTCCCCACTCCGGTTTTTCCTGCCACAATGATGTTCAGGTTTTTAAGGTTCTTTATCTTGTCGCTGATGGCCTTTAAGCATTCATTAGCGATCTGTTCCGTATCAATCGTCATTTTGCTCCGCCTCCACTTTCGTCTTACTGACAATTTGCGGATTGCTGTCAGCGAAGTCTTTTTCCGTTACTTTCGATCCTGCCTTGTATGCCCTGTTGCTCACGTACCTGATAAGGATATATAACAGGACAGCCCACGCTGCTACCAGACAGATCTCTGATATGGTTCGCATAAGCTTTTCTTTTGATAATGTCGAATCCATAATCTTCGCCTCCTTTTCCTACTCTGCTTTAGCTGTATACATCTTTATTATAACACGATTTTGTTTGACGTCACATTATACGGCAGTTTCAAGCCCTGTTCCAGAACAGGACCTCAAAAACGAGGTCAGGGTCTTCCTCATAATTTCGTTGATTTCACCGGGCATTATGTTAGAATGAGTCTGTAATATATTCCGGCATGACGCATAGTTGATCCTGCAGGATTGATTAATTTGTTCGGGGGATGAGCCAAATGTTTTATTTGATCGAAGAAACGCTGAAGGAGATCAAAAGAGAAGAATTAAAGACTTCGGATAAGCAGTATGTCGCTGTTGTTTCCTCCGATGAATGGAAACAGGATCGGGACAGTTTCGAAATGGGAATAGATATTGCTGCTGATATATCAAAGATTTACACTACGAAGGCAGAAGTTAACTATGATTCGCTTACGGGTTCATTCTCCATACCAAACAGGAATGATCTTTCAGGAGAGGACAGCAAGTTTGCTTTTGCACTTGATGAAAAAGGGATCGTGTTTATTGATGACAGCGGAAAAGCATTGGAACTGATCGGAAATATCCAGCGCGCAAAGAAGTGGAAATTTCCGAGCCTTGAGAGATTTATATATGATTTTCTGGATCAGATAGTGATAGATGACTTGAGTCTCATGGAAAAGTATGAACGCGAGTTGGACTCTATGGATAAGAGTATCATGGATGGGGTGGATTCCTTCCCGACTGTCCGGTTGAATCATATCACAAGCGATATCCGGAATCTTCGTATCCATTACGAACAGCTCATAGATCTGGGACAGGAACTTGAAGAAAATGAAAACAGCTTCTTTAAGCAGGAAAATATAAGATATTTCAAGCTGTTTTTGAACCGAATGGCCCGGCTTCACGATTCTTCAACCTCATTAAGCGATTATACAATGCAGCTTCGGGATCAATACAAGGCACATCTGGACAT
>CACZRA010000055.1 GCA_902783395.1 uncultured Lachnospiraceae bacterium | reverse complement strand
TGGAGCTCGCGGATATCCTTTTCAGTAAACAGGATGGTCTCCCCGTCCTTTTTTTTGGCAAGAGGAAAACCGTCATCAAAGTATTTATCATCGAGAACCCCGGTCTCGTCAATGAGCCCTGCCTTAAGCAGCTCCGCGGCCACCTCTATCACTCCTGTTCCGCATATACCTGTATAATCGTCTGAATCGCCGATGGTCTTAAGAGACACCCTGTCTCCGTCTATTTCCACGGAAGAAATGGCGCCCCTTATGCCTCCCACGCCATAGCGGATATTCCCCCCTTCAAAGGCGGGGCCTGCCGCCGTGGAAGTGACATAGAGCCTGTGCTTATTTCCGACAGCCATCTCTCCGTTCGTGCCGAGGTCGATAAGAGCGCATGTTTTTTCATTCTCATGGAATCCGCATTCGTAAAGGCCTGAAATTATATCTGACCCGACAAAAACCGAGTTTCCGGGCAGCAGTATGGTCCTCGTATCTTTTATACCTTCGGGTACCTCCCCGCAGGCTGACAATACTTCCGCTATTGTTCTGTCCTCTAAGGAAATGCTGTGGGGCGTAAAAGGATAGACCCCCAGGTTTCCCGCAGGATAACCCATAAGCAGATGGAGCATGGTGGTATTGCCGGCAATGCATATGACATTCAGCCGGTTTTCTCCGTTTGCGGCTTTGCTTAAGAGCTCTTTTATTCCTTTTGCCAGATCGTTTTCAATAAGGAGCTTTAATTCTTTATCAAGGCCTTTCCCGGCGGCTCCGATCCTTGTAATAACGTCTGCGCCATATTTTCTCTGGGAATTAATTGAGGTATAAGTGTCAAGCACAGCCCCGTTTTCCATATTTATTAAAGAAAGGGCCAGAGTGGTCGTGCCTGTATCTATCGCAATTCCAAGCGGCGAGCTGCCGTCATCTGCTGCCCTGCGGTCCCTGTCAAGAGATAAGGAAACCATGCCGCTCTCATCAGTCTGCGTGAGTGCAATACAAATATCTTCACTGACAGACGCCCTGCACGACAGCCTCATCCCCGCACTTAATTCTTCACCGGTAAAAATCCTTTCATCATCGGCGGACACCGGAACATTGCCCTTGAGAACCTTCACCGCGCATTTTCCGCATCTTCCTGATCCTCCGCAAAGCAGATTGATATTTACGCCATTCTCAATAAGGATATCTGAAAGAATGCTTCCTGAAGGCGCCGAATACTCGTAATCCCCTTCCGGATCTGAGATCCTTATGGTAACGCTCTCACAGCGGTGAGGACAGTCCGTATTCGAACAGTCCGAACAGCCATGGGACAGCCGCATCACTCTTTCATCCTGCGTGGTCTCAAAGACCTGGCAGGAGGATTTTACGGGATCATACATAAGTCCGGAGGATATGCTGAGCCCAAGGGTCTTCCCGGCATCAAGCGCATCATAGGCAACCTTCTGTATATCCATGGGAATATGGCCGGGGGCTTCGTAGCGTTTTATTATCCCTACGTGCTTCCGGGCACACATCTCACGTATAACCTTAAATACAGGCTTTTCAAACGAAAAAAGAGCGGCGCTTGCCATGGCATCCGTAAGCATGCCCTTAACATAGTCACCGTTCTTAAAATAATCACTGCTCAAGCCACAGATCTCTTTTCCGACTGTGGTTATCATATAGAGGACTTCCGTCCCCGGCTTAATGGAACCGCCAAGATCCTCAGGGTAGCGTGAAAATACAAGAGCTGCCGCCGGATCCAGTACGTCCGTCACCTGCGGGAGCAGTCCTTCATATTCCTCTTTAAATTGCTCATATAAAGGGTTGTTTTTGTCACATTTTATCTGCTTAAAGACAGCGCCGCATTCAATAGTGAGGCTTTGACCGTCTATCCTGATAGTCTGTATGCTTTCCATGCCCTCATCCTGTGCGCCGCATTCAGTCAGCCCGCAGCTCTTTTCAGCATCACCTGTCTTGCGACCTCTGCGCAGCTGGCTACGTCCTCGGTATAGTAGTCAGCGCCGATCTGCTCCGCAAACCTCTCATTAACAGGCGCGCCGCCCACCATAACGATATACTTTTCCCTGAGCTCCCTTTCCTTAAGAAGATCCATAACCACCTGCATCTGCGGCATAGTAGTGGTAAGGATCGCCGACATGCATATGATATCCGCGCCTGTTTCCTCAGCTTTTTCAATGAACCGGTCAGCATCCTCAATGGCCTGTGCGACAAGCTGCTTTACGTTTTTAGCCTGGCCTTTCTGCAGGAATTCTGATATTTCCGAAATAGTGCTCATATGCCACCTCCTGTTTAATGATATGATGCCAGGTCGGAACCAGCTTGTTTAGACTTTTTAAAACGGAAAAGGCAGGCATAAGGGATCATTTCAAAGCCTGTCTTTTCTCGCGTCACGTTGTTAGATACGGAGGCAACTTAATGCCAGGAACTAACGTGGCGCCCCGATGAAAGTACTATAGCACTTTCAGATCGAAATGTTAATACGTTGATTAATTTTGTTGATTAAATGTGGAAATGTTGATAACCGGGTTGATAACGCACGTGTGTTCTGGGCTGATTATTGGACATCTTAAGATTTATCATGGATTTATCAGAAAAACCAAGGGAAAACCTAGTAAAATCGAGGGATCGGAGGAAATCACTATGAAGAAAATCGCAGGAACTATATTAATAATGGCGCTCATACTTGTAAATGTCAGCCCGGCATATGCATTGCCCGAGTACAGCGAGGAGACGAAGCGTCTCATGAGGGAAGCAGGACTCCAGGTGGATGAGCCTGAATGGGAGGAGATCGACAGGAGACAGCAGGAGTACCGGAACCGTAAAAACCGCACCTCCTCCAATGACGAGCTGCATATCAGAAGCAACGGTTCTACCGGAGGATCCGTGGCAGTAACCGATACAGCAGACGGCCTGCACGTTTACAGCAACGAATATGCCGCTCAGAACCGGAATTACGGCTCCAAGAACAGCTATGACGAGTTCCATACCGCACCGAAGGACATCCAGGCGAACGACGGCTATAAGTCAGGCGGCTTCGATGAACTGCATATCAACGAGAACTACAGGCAGAATGTCTGGCACCCGGAGCACAGGGGATACAGGATCAGCGGATTTGACGAATTCAGGTATCCGGATGAGATGTGAGCAGGGGGGATGGCGTATGGACATTGAATTCATAAAGAATCCTGAGACAGGAGTATTGGAAGCTTGGGAAGACGTCGGGGTAATAGGCGAGTTTTGAGACGCCTTCTTTGGGCGGTGAAAAAGGCACTGTGAGGAAGGAACAGAGGCTCTGTAGGGGATCGCTATCAAAGGATAGGGTCTCAGCATAATAAATTGGAGCAGGATAATATGACAGATATGATGGGCCGTGAAATGACGGACATGGAATGGCTGCATTTAGGGATGAATTATAGGGATATCAAGTGACGGCGTTGGATGGCTCTGCGGAAATGTGCAGAATTGCTGAAGAAAAAACCGGAATACCTGTGATTCAGATGGATGGTGTGACAGAGGTACGGGCTAATGTGGATACACACCCGGAATTTGCGGAAGCAATTGACGATGCAAAGAAGGCAGGTGTGGCAGTACTA
>CACZRA010000054.1 GCA_902783395.1 uncultured Lachnospiraceae bacterium | reverse complement strand
TACCCAGGAGGATGTATTTGCGGTCATAGAAGACGTCCTTCCGCCGGTGTTCGCAAAGTACGGAAAGTATAAAAAAGCTTCCGGAGCCCCCTTCAGGCGGATCGCTTTTCCTGATGCACTTGATACCTACGGGACAGACAAGCCCGATCTTCGGATAGACCTTACTCTTACAGAGGCTTCCGATATGCTGAAGGGATGCGGATTCGAGCCTTTTGATAAGGCCGAGCTGATAAAGGCAGTGGTAGTGCACGGGTTTGAGGGCTCAAGAAAGGTCATAGACAGGATAACCGCCGATGCGGAGGTTGTATCCGGCGGAAAATCATTCTGGTTCAAATGCGGAGATGACGGAAAGGGGCTTGCGGGAGGAGTTGCAAAATTCCTTGAGGACAGGCAGTCGGAAATCGTGGGAGCGTTTGAGCTTAAGCCGGGGGATGTAGTATTTATCAGCGCGGGGACAAGAGGCCAGGCATTAAAGACGGGCGGAACACTTATCAAGACCATAGGAAACAGTATTCCCGGACATATGGATAAGGAAGCTTATGAATTCTGCTGGATAGTTGATTTCCCGATGTATGAGATAGGAGAGGAATCCGGAGAGCTGGAATTCTGCCACAATCCCTTCTCAATGCCTCAGGGCGGACTTGATGCCCTGAAAAATGAGGATCCCTTAAAGATCCTTGCCTACCAGTATGATCTTGTATGCAACGGAGTGGAGCTTTCGTCCGGAGCCGTCAGGAACCATGACCCCGAGATCATGATAGAAGCCTTCAGGCTTGTAGGCCTCGGTGAGGAGGATGTGAAATCAAAATTCCCCGCGATGTACAATGCCTTCTGCTACGGCGCACCGCCGCATGCCGGGATAGCTCCCGGAGTTGACCGTATGATAATGCTGATCGCCGGGGAGGATTCCATAAGGGAGATCATACCTTTCCCCATGAATAAAAACGCTGAAGATCTGATGATGGGAGCGCCCGCGGAAGTGGATAAGAGACAGCTGGACGACGTACACATTGAGATCGCGGATGAAGAAAATGAATGAGTTTGTTACTTTTCATTGCCGAGCCACGCGCTGAATTGCAACATGAGTTTTTCTGATTGACAAACCGGGGATACGTTCGTATAATAGCACTTGTCTGTCAAAGCATATTGTTATCGTGCGTTTTGCGCAAATGGCTTTCCGCAGACAAATTTAGTCGTGAAGGAGGTGTAAAAAATGTCTATTTGCCCGAAGAATAAATCGTCCAAGGGGCACAGGGATCAGAGACGTGCCAACTGGAAGATGAAGACTATGAATCTGGTAAAGTGTCCTAAGTGCGGCGAACTCATGCTTCCTCACAGAGTATGCAGGAATTGCGGTACATATAATAAAAAAGAAGTCCTTTCTCAGGATTGATCGGTTTATCAGATATTAACTGGCTCCGGTTTTACCGGAGCTTTTTATGTGAGCGGTAAGTATGAAGAAAATCAGATTTGAATGTGATCTTGCTAAAGAGCTTTATATGGAAGTATCGGCTCTTGCGGACATGAAAAAGGTTGACAGATCCTACATAAGTCTTTCATATATCTGGAAGGTCTGGAAAAAAGTCTACAGGATGAGCTTCGGTTCCACAAGGCATGTCTATATGCCCGGTGAGCTTTCATGGCATGATGATTGACATCACCTATCCTCTTTGGTAAGGTAAAAGGAAGTTTTTTGAACGGGAAAGAGGAAAATGGGAAACATGGTAAATGTGGCGCTTGATGCCATGGGCGGAGACAATGCCCCGGCGGAGATCATAAAAGGCGCCGTTGATGCAGTAAAAGATCAGGATAACGTACGTGTACACCTTGTCGGCAGAAGAGAGACCATAGAGGGAGAGCTGAATAAGTATGAGTATCCCAAAGAAAGAATGGTCATCGAAGAGGCTTCGGAGATCATCGAGATGGGTGAATCTCCTGTCATGGCCATAAGGAAGAAGCGTGATTCATCGATAGTCGTTGCGCTGAACCTCGTAAAGGAGGGGAAGTGTGACGCCTTTGTTTCAGCGGGCAGCACGGGTGCGGTTCTTGCGGGAGGACAGCTCCTTGTCGGAAGGATAAAGGGAGTCGAAAGACCTCCTCTGGCACCGATCATACCGACAGCCGACGGAGTGGCACTTCTTGTGGACTGCGGTGCCAATGTGGATGCGAGACCGACACATCTGGTACAGTTTGCCAAAATGGGATCCGCTTATATGAAATATGCTATGGGAGTGGATGATCCGAGGGTTGCCCTTCTCAATATCGGTACCGAAGAGGAGAAGGGAAATGCGCTTGTAAAGGAGACCTATCCGCTGCTTAAGGCCGGAACGGATATCAATTTTACCGGTTTTATAGAGGCGCGTGATATACCGGCAGGAGGAGCGGATGTGATAGTCTGCGATGCGTTCGCCGGTAATGTGGCCCTGAAGATGTATGAGGGAGTAGGAAAGGTGCTGCTTTCAAAAATAAAGGGCGCCCTTATGACAAACCTTAAGACAAAGATAGGAGCGATGCTCATAAAGGATACTCTTAAGTCTACGCTCAGCGAGTTCGATGCTTCGCAGTACGGCGGGGCCCCGCTTTTGGGACTGAAGGGGCTTGTGGTAAAGACACACGGTTCTGCCAAAGCCCAGGAGGTCAGGAATTCGATAATCCAGTGCATAACCTTCAAGGAACAGGATGTGAACGGGAAGATAAGACAATACCTTGATCTTTAAGATCGGGAGGCTGTATTTAACGAGGAGGAGAGATATGGAGTTTGAAAAGCTGAAGGAGATCATTGCTGAGGTTCTGAGTGTGGATCAGGATGAGGTAACGATGGACACCACATTCACTGATGATCTCGGCGCTGATTCGCTTGATGTGTTTCAGATCATCATGGGCATAGAGCAGGAGTTCGAGCTTACCATCGATACCGATGAGGTAGAGGGAATAAAGACGGTGGGAGATGCAGTCGAGCTCATAAAGACAGCAAGGGAAAAGAATTAAGAAGGATCATGTATATTTCGGAGCCGGCGGGAGTATGCCGGCTCTTTAGTGGTGCATAACGGACAAAGATGAACAGCTTATATCCTGCGGAAAAGCTCGAAGAGAAGATAGGATACACTTTCAGGAACAAAGAATACCTGCTCACGGCTCTTACCCATTCCTCGTATAAGAATGAATCGGAGGGGGGCTTGAAAGACGACTATGAGCGGCAGGAGTTTCTGGGTGATGCCGTTCTTGAGCTTATATCATCAGATTATATCTATCACGAGCATCCCGGTATGAGGGAGGGCGAGATGACAAAGCTTCGGGCTTCGCTCGTCTGTGAGCCGACTCTTGCGGAGAATGCAAAGGAAATCGGTCTTTCCGATTTTATCCTTCTGGGAAAGGGTGAGGATAAGCAGGACAGCAGACATAAGGATTCCATAGTCTCCGATGTTTTTGAGGCGCTTATAGGCGGGATCTACCTGGATTCGGGATTAGAGGAAGCAAAGCGGTTCATATTAAGATTCGTGATTAATGATATAGAACACAAGACCCTGTTTATTGATTCCAAATCAAGACTGCAGGATTATATACAGGCCGGGGGCTTCAGTCTCGAGTACAGACTTGTGGAAGAACGCGGGCCCGAGCATAAGAAGAGCTTTACCATGGCGGCTGTGATAAACGGAAAAGAATACGCGAGAGCAACGGCAAGCTCAAAAAAGAGCGCGGAGCAGAAGGCTGCATACGAAAGCCTGAAGCGGATAGCCGGTGATGAAGGATGAGGATTTATGTACCTGAAGAGCATAGAAATACACGGATTTAAATCATTTGCCGATAAGATAAAACTGGATTTTAAATACGGCATTACGGGCATAGTGGGGCCTAACGGCTCCGGAAAGAGCAACGTATCCGATGCGGTAAGGTGGGTTTTGGGCGAGCAGAGCGCAAGACAGCTCCGCGGTGCCTCCATGCAGGACGTCATTTTTGCGGGTACGGAGATAAGAAAGCCCATGGGATATGCGTATGTGACCATAACCATGGATAATTCGGATCATGTGCTTGCGGCTGATTACGATGAGGTTTCCGTTACAAGAAGAGTATACAGATCGGGAGAATCTGATTATCTGATCAACGGCAATCCCGTAAGGCTAAGGGATATCCATGAACTCTTCTACGATACCGGCATAGGCCAGGACGGATATTCCATCATAGGCCAGGGAAAGATAGATCAGATACTCTCCGGCAAGCCTGAGGAGAGAAGAGAGCTTTTTGACGAGGCCTGCGGTATCGTGAAATTCAGGAAAAGAAAAGATACTGCAGTGAAGAAGCTTGAAAGCGAGAAGGCAAATCTTTTAAGGCTTACCGATATCATATCAGAGGTGGAAGGCCGGATAGGACCTTTGGAAAAGCAGTCGGAGGACGCAAAGGTATATCTTGAAAAAAAGGAGAGACTTAAAAAACTCGATGTCAATATCTTTCTTGCGGAGTCCGAACGTTATGAGGG